>CAMCCU010000181.1 GCA_945872975.1 Pedosphaera parvula Ellin514 | reverse complement strand
ACGCCGTTGGCCGACGGACCGAAGGTGACGCCGCGACGGTAGCCGAGGAGCTTCCCTGTAGAATCCGACTTGTACAAATAACACTCCCCGCCATTGGCTGAATTCAAGTTGAACGGCTGGGCTGCCACCGCCGGGTTGGTGCTGTTGAACTGCGATTCATAGAACACCTTGAACCCGTAGGCGGGAATGATCGTGCCCGAAGGAATCCTGTATTTCTTTGGATTGTCGCGGTTGTTCGTCAGCCACCAATTGCCAATGTTCTGGCTCGTGCCTGTCGTATTTGCGAGTTCGATGGCGTCCTCGAGCGGGGGATCGGTGTGTGCGAGGAGCTCGTTGATGACGACTTCGGGAATGCTGGCGAAGTTGCTCTCCTCGGGGCTCGTGTTCGGCAGGATCCTGTTGCGAGTTTGCCCTAGCACCTGCTCGGTCAGCACATCCTCACCGTCGGGGATGCGTCCCTGAGTTTTGTTCCGCTGCGGATTATTGGAGGTCACCTTGTCGATGACGGTGGCCCTGTCTCCGGCGACAATGTAGATGGGTTCGACGGAGTCGCTGCTGATCGAAAATCCAAGTTCGTTCGCTGGCGCGTCCGGATCGTTGTTCTTCGAAGCAAAGAGCTGGACAAATCCAAGGGGCGCGATGAAGGAAAGTGCCGGAATCGGACGGGATTCGGCTGGAACGGCGAGGTCGCTCAGTTTATCGACAAACACGAGGCCACTGAGGGCGATTATGTTGGTATCCGGGTTATAGACTTCGAGCCAGTCTTGGTCCCATCCCACCGAGTTGGTTGCCATCCACTCGTTGATTTTGAGTGTGAACTGATTGCTGGAGGTCGGGGCGGACATGAATGGGTATGGTGTGTTCGCGGTATAAGAAATCGTTCCACCCGCCGGCGTCGGACGAGTGAGGGTGAAGTTACCCGCAAATTCTGGGACACGTCCGAGAGACAAGTTGGGGATTTGATGCCCGAATTCGATGGAGTCCACCAGTTGGTCCGAGAAATCGAATGCAAAAGTGTCGGGTAGATTCAGGTTGTAGAGCTTCACCCGGCCGCCCGTTCGTCCGAGCGTGAGGGTGGTTTTATTGGTTCCGTAAGCGATGAAGGTCGTGTGAATGCCGGGGAAATTCGTCTGGTCATCCATGAAAATGAGGAGATAGCTGTCGGCGGGAATCATGGAGCCCGCTGGAAAGCGGAAGAACTGTGACTCGTCCAAAGGGTTTGGGTTCTTCTTGGTCGAAAGTATCCAGCTGCCGGACGGTCCGGAATTGGTCGGACCGAGCCTGATATCGCTCGTAGTGGAGTTGTAGATCTCGATGTAGTCAGGAAAATAATCCGGATAGGCTGCCAGTGGAGCGTGCTTTGAATTGCTGGCCAGCACTTCGTTGATAACGATGTCCGCCGCACTTCCAACCAGAGACCCTGAAATGCACAAGCCGGCCAAGAAGGTGGTGAGCCACAACGGGCGCAAAAATCGAGTTTTGATGTTGGTCCTCACAAGTAGAATTGAATCTTCTGATGGTGCCATACATTCGCCTGGAATCATAGCACTACTCCGAGGTATTTCCCTCGTTCCGAAACGGGGTCGCAGTGGGGTCGGTCCCCGATAACACATTCTATCACTTCGAAATCCCCGCCTCCTTCCCTCCGTGCCAATTCGTGAAATCCGTGTCTCCACACGCTGCTTCAAACGCCATTTGCTTCGAGAGTGAAAGCCTCCGGTTATCGGCCCTTGGCGATTCAGCCACCGCGTTACGGAGTCAGCTCGACCAGCGTGATGCCGGGGTTGGCCCGGTTGTAATCCCGGTCCTTGCGCAAAGCCGGATGCCGCTGCACGAATTCCCGCCCCTCGTTGCTGTCCGACGAGAACCGTTCCCCTGCCAGAACAAAACTCGCCTTGCCCTCCTTCACCCGCAGCCGGAGCGATTTTCGAATTGCCGGCCCCAGTTTGCCGCCCTCGCCGCTGGAACCCCAGCCGTGGACCACCTTGATCACGCGCACCCCGCGCGCCTTCGCGGATTGCATCTCGCTGACCAGCCGCCGCCGTGCGTCATCCACGGTCGGAAACCCCGCTTCCAGGTTGAGAGTTGCCAAAGCCATTTCGCAACAGCCTGCCATGCCCGCCGCCCGACATCGACCGCAAAGAAAGTGGCGGACAATCCTTCCGAGCATCGCCGCGAACGAGTTGGTCGAAGCGGGAGTCCAGGAGATCAACGTCCCTTTCTTGAAGCATTTCGAGCGCGAGATGTGTCTCGCTTCCAACGCGCGCCTCATCCGCATCCGGCCCATCCTTCAGCAAGTCGCCACCGCCCTCGCACAAACCTGCCGACTCTGAACGGGAACCATTCGATTGGGGCGCGGACTTCAGTCCGCCGGAAGCTCTGAACAGCCCGCAGGCCGGGCGTTGCTGGCGCATCCCCTTCCACCATCCTCACATCTTCATCATCAACTCCATCAACCGCGCCTTGTCCGCCTTCCACGTCTTCGCTGTCATCCCGCCCACGATCTCGCGCATCTCGTCCTTCGGCGATTTCTGGCCGTTCGTCAGCAGCTTTGGCATCGCCGAGTGCAGCGCCTGCCGGAACGCCTCGCGCCCCGGCTGGAAGTAATGCTTCAGCACGATGTCTGTCGTCTTGTGCCCGGTCACCTTCTGCACCAGCTCCAGCGGAACCCCTGCCGTCAGCGCTAGCGTCACCCACGTCACGCGAAAGCTGTGGAAATCCCACACGCTCGCCCGGCGCTTCCCGCTCGCTCGATCCATGCCCAGCAAGCCCGCCCCACGTTTTAACTGCGCCGCCATCCCCGTTCCCTCGGGCCGGCCGCGAACCACCCGGCAACCGATCGCGTCCTCCACCGCATTCAGATAGTGGGACACGCTCCCCTTGCTTACTTCCGCCGCAGTGGCCACTTCGCATACTTTCTTTCCGCCCAGATAAAGATCGAACACGCCCTTCATCCGTCGTGTCTTGTCGGAATCCGGTAGCGTTGCGAAATACTCGTCCGCCCGTCTGCGTAACTCGTCATCCGGCACCTGCTCCAACCGGAGGGACGAGCTGCGCGAGTCCCCATCTTCTTCCTCGATTTTCTCCCCCAACGCCGTCGCCAGCACCTTCTTCACCCGCCAGGTGATGCCATCCGGATTCTCCAGGTACATCAAGGCCTGCTCCGGAAAGACGTAGCCACCGTCTGCCTTCTGCCCTCTGACCTCTGACCCGGTTTGCCTGCCCTCTCCGCCTCGACCGGGGGGAGGGCAGGGTGGGGTGTCGAGCTTGCCGGCCCTTGCCGTCAGCTCATCCTGCAGCATCGGGAAGATTGGAATGCTCACCGTCTGGCCAGTCTTCGCCGTCTTCACTGTGATGAACCTCTGCTTCAAATCCACATCCTTCCACTTCAGCAGGCAGCAATCGCCGCGGCGCATCGCCGTGCAAATACCTGCGATCAACAACGGCCGCAAAAACTCATCGCCCTGCGCCACGTCCAGGATGGATTTCAATTCCTCCGGTGAGAACGGCTTGCGGAACACCGTTTCCGTTTCGCGTGTCGGCATGTCCGAGAACGGATTGATGGCGCCTGCAGGCAGCAGATGCTTGAACGTCGCGCGCAGGAGTTTCAGCGTGTCATTCCATGTCTTCGCTGTGACTCCGCGCTTGCTCTCCGTGTCCATGAACGCCCGCGCCACCGTCCGTGTGACATGGGCTATTTCCTCCGCCTTGGTATTTTCCTGCCGCACCCGAGCCGCGAACCGTTTCAGCGTGGACTGGCATTGCGACCCGTAACGTTCATTCGGGTTGCGCTTGCGGGGTATTTTCGCCCACTCCTCGCCCAGTTCATCCAGCCTGACGGACTTGATGCTTTCCCCCGTCTTAATCTCGTACAGCTTCTCCACCAGCCGTGCTGAATCCCGCTGCGAACTGGCCTCCTCTACAATGCTGTTGAGCTTTGCCAGGGCGGCGGCGCGGGATCGCTCGAATGCCGTGTCCCCTTCATCCCGCACCGAGCGGGAGGCCGGTGGGGTTCCCGCAACCTTTACGTTGAGATTGAGGTAATGCTTCCTTCCGTTGATTTCGTAGCGCCCATACCAGGTATTGCGCAGGCTACCATCCCTTTGAGTCTTCAGCTCGACTGGCATAATGTGGGTTCTTTCGGTTGGTTCTCGTCGTTGAATTCCGGAGTTGCGACCTCGCGCAACACCTTGGAACACCCCGCACTCGGCGCCGTTAAAAAGAACACACAACCGCCCACACAACAAGTCAAAACTCGAATATAATCTAATAAATAAGCCAAAAGTGAAAATAAACGTCAGGCTCATAACCTGAAGGCCGTGTGTTCAAATCCCACCCCCGCAACCAATTTCCTGGCCCTTGGATTCACTTCCAAGGGCCTTTTGCATGAATGCATGGCTGCTTTTTTCATGCTCGTGGTCCGCCGGCGCTTGAGTTCAATAGTTGAGCGAAAACCACCACCCCACCTCGTGCTCGAAATTATTCAAATCCGCCAAGCGGCTGAGGAATGCGCGGGGTTGCAGTTGAAGTGTTGCGGCGTCTGACCCACCGTCAGGCCTCTGCGCGGGAGAAGGTACACAACCACGCGTCCTCGTCTGGGCTTCACTTGGCGTAGGCGCGGGGGATGCTCGGCTCGATTCTCCTGCATCCGCTCTTTGTATGCCCTCCCCGGCTTGAATTGGTGGGAAAGGTCCGAAGGCTTCGGCGACGGCGCGGAAGATGTCGTTAAAAAGGTAAGAGGTGAGTTATCGGGCTTTGGCCAGCATGTCACGGCCCCAGCGGAGAGCGCGCTCGGTGACTTCCCAGCCGAGACATGCGTCGGTCACGGAAACCCCGTAGCGCAGGGCGGCGAGATTCTCAGGAATCGACTGGCTGCCCTCAGCGAGGTTGCTTTCGATCATCACGCCGGTGATGGGCTTGCTGCCGGCGACTCGTTGTTCGATCAAGCTGCGCCAGACCTCTTCCTGCTTCGCGTGTTGCTTCAGCGAGTTGGCGTGGCTGCAATCGACCATGAGCGCTGGTGGCAGCCCGGCCTTCTTCAGGCTCTCAGCGGCGATGCGGATGCTCTCGGCGTCGAAGTTGGTGTTCAACCGGCCGCCGCGCAGCACGACATGGCCATCGGGATTTCCCGTGGTGCGCACGATGCACGTATATCCATCCTGATCGATGCCGAGGAAACTGTGCGGGCGCATGGCGGATTGCATGGCATCGATCGCGATCTGGAGTCCGCCATCCGTTCCGTTCTTGAAGCCGACGGGCATGGACAAGCCGCTGGCCATCTGACGATGCGTCTGGGATTCGGTCGTGCGTGCGCCGATGGCGGCCCAACTGACGAGGTCGGCGATGTATTGCGGGACGACCGGATCAAGAAATTCAGTGGCGGTGGGCAGGCCCATCTCGGTGATTTGGAGCAACAGCTCGCGCGCTTGTTTCAAGCCGGCCTGGATGTTATCGCTGCCGTTGAGATGGGGATCGTAGATGAGGCCTTTCCAACCGACGGTGGTGCGGGGCTTCTCAAAGTAAACGCGCATCACGATGAGGAGCTGATCTTCGAGTTCCTTGCGCAGGGCGTTCAGCCTGGTCGCGTACTCGATCGCGCCTTTGGGATCGTGAATCGAGCAGGGGCCGACGACGACGAGGAGCTTGGGATCGGTTTGCTTGAGGATCGCGCTGATGGCCTCGCGGCCTGCTACGACGGTCCTATTGGCAGTCTCTGTCATCGGCAACTGAGCCTTGAGATCGCGCGGGGCGGTCAGACGAATCGATTCTTTGACGTGCAAATTGTGCGTAGGAAGCATCGTGGTTAAGGGTAAAGAAGCCGCTGGAAATGGAAAGTTCAAACACGACCAAACCAGCGCAGCGCGAGCCACCATGCCAGGCTTCCTGAGCCAAAGCAGAAGACGAGTGCCGTGCGATCGAGCCAGATGCTGTTACGGAGCTTTGCCGGGCAGAGCGTCAGCACGATGCCGATGGCGAGGCCGGAGAGGAATCCGGCGACGTGAGCGAGAACGTCAACATTGTGCTGTGGGCTGAACCCGAGGAGCACGAGCAGCAGTCCTCCGCTCAAGACGCCGCGCATGGCGAGCTGTCGCGGGGTCAGGCCATTTTTTAGCAAGGTGAACCATTGCGCGGTGAGCAAGCCAAGCGCGCCCATGATCATCCCGGACGCGCCCAGTCCGCGGTGAGTCTCCGGATAGAACATCAGGCCGGCCAGATTGCCGCCGACTCCCGCGAGGAAGGAGGACAGCAGGCCAAGGCCAGGCCCGTAAATGCCCATGGCCAGTCCGAGGAGAATCAAGCCGGTGGTCGCGTTCGCGGCGAGGTGCGCCAGATCGCCGTGCAAAGTCACTGCGGTAAACAGTCGCCACCATTCGCCGGCGTGGACGGCTTTGTTGCTCATCATGCCGGCTTTGCTGAGGTCGCCTCGCCCGGTCGTTTCCACGGCAAAGAGGAACACGAACAGCGCGATGGGAACGAGGCAGCGCCAATCGAAAACAAAACCGGTCCACGGCAGTTGCTGTTGCCAGACCTGATGCCTGTTTTCCGCGCGGTATTCGCGGATGGCCCGCATTGCCACAGGATAATCAGGCGGGTTCACCAGCAGCCGCCAGACGAAGGTTTCCGGGTCGCGCTCGATCGTCGCTTCGATGCCCTGGCTGACGAGCACCAGGCTCCAATCCATCGCCTGTCGCTCAGTGCGGGCGGGGATGGCGGCGGACATAGGCTGCATGGCCTTGTTTATACCATGACTTTTCCCCTGTGACCACTGTTGGTGACTTTGCGTTTCGCGGCAATTGTTCTACCTTGAGCCAATCTTCGGGCAGCCGATGAAGTTACCAGATGTCGTATGATGGTTATCCGGCCCAACTGTAGAGTTCAGTTCACCGCAGAGGACATTGATTTCATCCTGAGCGTGCTCGGGACGAAGGCGGGCTCGGCGGAAACCCTCGTCCAGCTCCTCGCCGATGAAGACAGCCGTGACCTCATTCTCGACGATGAATCCCTCCTCCGCGCCGTGCTGGAACATCGAAGCTGCCTGCGCATCTCGTCCCATTTCTATTTCTACATCCTCGTCCGCCATTCCTTCCGGCGCTCGGATTTGAAGGAGCGGCCGCTCGCGGATTATGTCGCGTCCGTGCTGGCGGAGTTTTCGCAAGTCGAGCGCACGCGCTGCAACGTCAAGGGCCAGCCCATCGACTATTTCTTCGAGATGCTGGCCGCGCTCCAGACGGCGGACGATACGACCGGCTTTTATATCCGGGCGCACATCGGGAACCAGTCGCTCTTCATGTCCGGCGTCTTTCCCGACCGCATCCGTTTCCGCTCGGAGCGAAGGGGAAGTCCCAGCCTTACTTATTACGAAGGGCTGGGGAGCATGAACTATCGCGTGGCCAGCGACCATCGGCTGGCGCGGAAGTATGATCTGGATGGAATCTTCAACACGCTCTCCGAACGATTCCATGAAACGCGCGTGGCGTTGAATGATCTGCGGGAGCGCCTCGTCTCCTTGGGAGATCCGGATGTCCCGGCAGATTTCCTGATCAAGCCGTCGTCGTAACCGTCTCCCAGTCGGTCCGCTAATTCTTTGGGAGCAATCCCAATTCCTTCACGCGCGCGATGCTCGCTTTGGGATCGTGGTGCTGGATGACATGCCATCCGCGCGCGACGCCTGCTTCAGCGTTCTCAACTCGGTCATCGAGGTAAAGAATCTGCGTTCCTTTCCGGCCTGTGACGCGCTCCACGACTTCATACAGGGTCGCGTGCGGCTTCATCGCGCCGTGTTCGTAGGACAACACGTAGTCATCGAAGTTCGCGAAGAACGGGAAGTCGCGCCGGATATGCGCAATGGCGAGGTCGTTCGTGTTCGAGAAGATGAACGTCGGAACGCCCGCGCGCCGCAGAGCTGCGTGCAGTTCGATCATCTCTGGCATCGGCGAAAAAATGTCGGCGAAGAACGCGGCGAACTCTTCGATCTCGCCGAGGAAGCCCGTCGTCTGGCGAATCTCGCGGAAGAATTGTTCGCGGGTCATCAGGCCGGTCTCATAGCGGACCAGCAGGGGAGAGTGATCGATGAACCGCTGGACATCGCCCGGCGGCGTGGTGCTGCGCGCAGCGATGCGGCGGGCGGCGATGCTGTAATCGAAATCGACCAGCACCTTGCCCAGATCAAAGACGGCGACTTCGGGGAGGTTCATTGGGGGGAGGAGCAGGAATGCTTTTTACGTTTTACGTTTTGCGACGGCACGTAACGCGTAAAACGTGAAACGTAATGGGGATGTAGTCGCCTGCGCGTCTCATTGCAGTTCCCGGCGTCCTTCCATGGCGTGCGTGAGCGTTAGTTCGTCGGCGAATTCCAGGCCGCTTCCGGCGGGCAGTCCATGCGCGATGCGGGTCACCTTCACGCCTTTTGGCGAGAGGCGTTTCGCGAGGTAGTAACTCGTGGCATCGCCTTCCACGTCCGTGCCGAGCGCGAGAATGACTTCCTTGATCGGCTCTGTACCGAGGCGCTTCTCGAGATCTGCGATTCGCAAATCCTCCGGCTCCACGCCGTTGAGTGGCGAAATCTTGCCGCCAAGCACGTGAAACTTTCCGTGAAACGTTCCAGACTTCTCGACGCTGATGATGTCCACCGGCCTTTCGACAATGCAGACCAACGAAGCGTCGCGTCGCGAATCGGTGCAGATGGTGCAGGGAGTATGCTCGGTCAGTCCTCCGCAAATCGGACAGGTCTGGATGCGTTCGCGCGCGTGAAGGATGGCCTGGGCGAGCTGTTTGACTGCGCCGGGTTCGCTCTGCACAAGATGCAGCGCTAGTCGCTCCGCAGAACGCGGCCCGATGCCCGGCAGCGTGTTCAGCGCGGCGAGAAGCTCGTTGATCGGTTCAGGAAGGGAGGCCACGGAAGAAGGAGTAATGCGTAAAACGTGAAACGTAAGGGGAAGAAGCCGCCGATGAACTGGTTTACGTTTTACGCATTACGTTTCACGTCGCCTCACATCATCCCCGGCATGCTGAAGCCCTGTGTGACCTTGCCCATTTCCTCGTCGGAGATTTTCTTCGCCTGTTCCAGCGCCTGGTTGGCGGCGAGGAGGATCATGTCCTCCAGCATCTGCGCGTCGGACGGATTCAAGGCGGCGGGATCGATCTTGATGGAGGCCAGCGTGCCGTTGCACTTCGCAACGACCTTCACCGCGCCGCCGCCGCTGGTGGCGTCCACCGTGCGGGTGGCGAGCGAGCCCTGGATTTGTTCCATCTGCTGCTGCATGCGCGCCGCTTGTTTCATCAGTTTGCCAATGCTGGACATAGAATGAGTTTGGTCGGGAGTTGGGAGTTGCGAATTCGGATCAGGATCGCACTTCGATGATGCGGCCCTTGAAAACTTCCAGCGCCTTTTGAATGAGCGGGTCGTTCTTGAAATCCTCGGCGTTGAGCGTCATGGGCACCGGCTTCTCCCGTTTCGCAGGCGCGGTGGGTGCCGTTGCTCCGGTGACTCTCGTCGTCGGTGCGCTCGACGGGGTGAGCGTGACCGGCGTGGCTTGAGCTGCGGATTGGGCGGTCGCACGAGCTGCCGCCCAGCCGGTCGGTGTCTCGGCCTTGATAAACTTGATCTGCGTCTGCGGATGACCGAACTCGGTGAGCTTGGCCTGAAGCACGCCGTTGGTCTTGGCGTTGTTCACCAGGTCGATGTGATCGGCGAACTCTGGATCGAAGCCGATCGTGAACACATTCTTCACGAGCGACACCGGATGCGC
>CAMCCU010000180.1 GCA_945872975.1 Pedosphaera parvula Ellin514 | reverse complement strand
CTTCAATCGATACTCTCCGTCTGTGTTTCCTTCGACCCAACTTTCGATCTCCATTCGTCGAAGGATGGCCTGCACCCAGTTCCGATCCTGGCCGAGGTTTTTGTTTACTCCCGTGTGCTGGACGATCTCATCGACCGGCACGAAACGATGCGGGCATCGCTTCAGGAACTCAAATATTTCAGATTCTTCGCTACTCATAAAACGACGTCATCGAACAAATGTGGTTTGCAAACTCAGCGCCACGACCGCAGAGCAACACCGTGCCACAAAGCCCACATTCACATCGCCACCGATCCACCGCTTCACCTCAGTGTCAATTTCCTGAGCAGCTCTTCCCAACTCATGGGCATCGAACTCGTGAGAACCAGCGACGCAACGATTCCGGGCCTTGCGCATCAGGCTGTTTTACGGCCGGCGCTGACCGACAGGATCGCAATTGGCAGAAGTGATGCCAACGCGACGTCGGTGCCGGAATATCCAGGCAGGAAAAGAAAGAAGCCTCCGCTAGACGTCGCAGATGTTCACGCCCTGCTTGAGCGAGGCCAGCACATCGGAGCGTTTTGGGATGAACTCCTGCGCGACGTGCCCTTTGTAGCCCGTGTCCAAGATCGCCTTCATGATCGCCGGGTAATACAGCTCCTGGGAATCGTCAATCTCGTTGCGACCCGGCACGCCGCCCGTGTGGTAGTGCGCGATGTAAGGATGGCTCTTGCGAATGGTCGCGATGACGTCGCCCTCCATGATCTGCATGTGATAGATGTCATAGAGCAGCTTGAAATGCTCGGAGCCCACTTTCTTGCAAAGCTCCACGCCCCACGCCGTGCGGTCGCACATGTAGTCCGGATGATTCACCTTGCTGTTCAGCAACTCCATCACCGCCACCACGTTGCTCTTCTCGCAGGCTGACATGATACGCTTCAGGCCAACCGCACAGTTCTCAAGCCCCTTCTCGTCGGACATTCCCTTTCGGTTCCCGGAGAAGCAGATGATGTTCTTGCAACCAGCGGCCGCGACCTTCGGCGCATACTCCTCGTAGAACGCGACGATTTTGTCATGGTTCTCCAACCTGTTCAGCCCTTGGGTAATTCCGCCGGGCACACCACTCACCATCGCGCAGGTCAGCCCATGCTTTTTCACGGTGGCAAGATCGCCGATCTCCAGCAGCTCAATCGAGGACAAGCCCATCCCCTTCCCCGCGACGCACAAGTCTTCGAGGCCCACCTTCGGGTAACACCACTTGCAGACCGAGTGATTGATCCGGCCCTTCATCGCCGAACCAGCCGCCGCGTCCGCCGCAATCAGACGTTGACCCAACGATGCGGCAACAGCGGCAGTGACGGCACCGCCCGCGATGCGGCCGAGTGCGGAACGACGAGTGAGAGGTGAGTTCATAGAATTCAGATGGTTGAGGTTAAAAATATTCCGTCAGTGCTATGCCGCGATTACTCCCGAAAGACAGACCGTCGTCAAACGACAAAGCCACATTCCGTCGCGCTGACTTGGAGCACCGCCCGCATCAGCCCATTTTCTCCAGCGCCTGATCCATGCGACGCAGCGCTTTCTCTTTCCCGAGAATGGCGATCAAGTGATACAAGCTCGGCCCGGATGTGTTGCCCGTGCAGGCCAGCCGCGCCGGATGCACCAGCACGCCGTTCTTCACGCCCAGCTCCTTCGCCGTCGCCGCGAGCGCCGCGCCCACGCTGTCCGAGTCGAACGACGCCAAAGCTGAGAAAGCCTCGCGCAGCTTCGAGAGACGCGGCGTGTTCTCCGGCACGAAATCCTTCTTCACCGCCTCCGCGTCGTAAACGATCTCATCGCGGAAATAGAACGCCGCGTATGCCGGTAGCTCAGCGAACGTCTTCAGCTTGCCCTTGCACGTATCGAGCGCCGCCTTCACGTAGTCGAGCGGGTATTGATTCGTATCGATGCCCGCCTTGGCCAGCGCGTGGACGCCCAGTTCGCGGAAGCGGTCGTCGCCAATGTCGCGAAGGTATTCGCCGTTGAGCCAGTTCAGCTTCTCGAGATCGAACTTCGCGTTGTGCCGGAGAATCTGCGGCAAGTCGAACAGCTCGACGACCTCGCTCATCGGCATCTTCTCGCGATTGTTCTTCGGCGACCAGCCGAGCAGGCAGAGGTAATTCAGCACCGCCTCCGGCGCGTAACCGTTCTCCGTGTAATGCGCGAGCGAAGCGCCCGTGTCGCGCTTGCTCATCTTGCTGCCGTCCTGATTCAAGATCAGCGGAATGTGCGCGTAATGCGGCGGGTTCACGCCGAATGCGTTGAAGAGCGCGATGTGCTTCGCCGTGTTGCTCAAGTGATCCTCGCCGCGGATGACGTGCGTGATGCCCATCTCCAGATCATCGATCACGTTCACGAAATGGAACACCGGCTGGCCATCCGAACGCACGATGACGAAGTCCGGATCGACCGCCTCACGATCCGTCAGTTCGCGGCGGACATCGCCCACCACCAGATCAGGAATTGTGATCGCCTCCCGCTGCATCTTGAACTTGATCGCGCCCTCGTGCTCGTAGGCCAGACCACGCGACAGCAGCGCCTCGACGCGACGCTGGTAATTCTCCCGCCGCTGACTCTGGAAGTACGGCCCTCGGTCGCCTTTGCTCGGCCCGGTGGCGTCGCCGGAGATCGGACCCTCGTCCCATTCGAGCCCAAGCCAGCGCAGACCCTGGAGGATAACATCCACCGCCTCCTGCGAATTCCGCGCCGCGTCCGTGTCCTCGATCCGCAGCACGAACGTGCCGCCCGTATGCCGGGCATAGAGCCAGTTGAACAACGCCGTGCGGGCACCTCCGATGTGGAGGTAGCCGGTGGGACTCGGGGCAAATCGGACGCGAACTTTCATGGCGGATGTTTCGGTAATTAAATTCAAACGACGTGTAAAACTCCTCGAACGATAGACCTCGCGTGCAAACGGTGGCAAGCCTCCTCACGTCAGCGCGGGCGAACAGGCGGAAGCACGTTCGCTTTGGCGTGGCGCGACGGTTCACCGATGAACTCCGTCTCCTCAACCCAGCCATAACGCTCGGTGACAGCACCTCGAAACTGACGGCGAAGCTGTTCCCGCGCGTAGTTAATGAACACAAGATTCTTCAGCGGCCAGATCAGGGGGAAGAGAAACCCAAACGAACACAGCACCGGAATCAGCGGCAGCAGCAACACCCAGACGACCGTTCGCGTGATCGCCTTGGCTGGCTTGCGATGCACCAATCCCTGCCACAACCCGAACCGCGCCACCGCCGTCAGGTCCATCACCACGGCCATGATGCAAAGTCCGGCGAGTAGAACCGCAAGCAGGCACACGCCCAACGGGGTTCCGTCCGAGCCCATCACATAGACCTGTCCGGCGACAAGCACGCCCTCGATAGCCACCAAGCCTGCGACCGGTTTGTAGAACATCTTGCGCAGTCCGAGGACGTGTCCTTCGACCACTTCCTTCGCGGTCATCGGAGTGCAGAGCAGCAGCTCCATCGCGCCGGAATCTCGCGCGCCGGCGAACATGTGACACGCTTCCGACGCCACCGAGACCGACAGAGTCAGGTGGACGAGCAGCATCACACCGAAGAGAACCAACGTCACAGAAGTCGCGCCCGAGGTCAGAAGCCATGCCGTCGCCACAACCATCGCGGTCACGCCAATGATCGTCAGCAAGAGCGTTTGCCGCGTGCCACCACGCGCCGCCAGCCACACCACCGGGTTGCCATCGAGAAACGCCGACCGCGCCGCGAAATCGTCCGGCTGCGTTCGTGGAGCAATGCGGGCAGTCAACCGGCTCCACCACGAATTGGTCGCTGCCTGCGGCCGGTCTTGCCACGAACGCGGCAGGATGAACATGGCCGCAACCAACATGCCCCAGCTCAATGCCTGCACGATCCACATCGAGTTCCAATACCGGTCCGCAGACACGGAGTAGGCGTCATCGAAGATGTTCAGGAACGCTGTGGTCGGGCTGAACGCGGCCGGCCAGGACGAAGCCCAGGCTGGGTTGAGGAGCAAGAGCGGAGGAACGACCGTGAACACCGACAGCACGCCCACCGTTCCCATCCACGCGCGACGTTCATCACGGCACGCGGAAGACACCGCCAGACCGATCGAGACCGAGAAGAACAGCGTGTTCATCAGCACCAGCACGAGCCGCCAGAACTCGCCCACTGTCACTCCACCGATGACCAGCGGGATGGCCAGCGGCGGGAAGATGGCGAGCAAACCGTAGAAGCTGTTCAGTGACGTGGCCATGAGCTTGCCCAGCACCACGTCGTAAGGTCGCAGATCCGTCAGGAAGAGAAGGCCGAGGGTCCCGGAACGTTTTTCCTCGCTCAGGCAATCCGCCGTATTCCGCGCGCCATCCAGCAGGCAATACGCGAACGACAACCCGGCGAGGATGCCGAAGATGACGCCGCCAAACTTCCCCGCCGCCTGAAGACTTTGACTCAACACCAGGAGCAGGCCCACAAGCGCGATGGCACTAATCGCCGCGAAGAGACGGAAGCGATACGTGCTCTTCATCCGCGCCCGGATACGCAGCTCTCGTTCGACGATGGGCAGAAAGGTCATCGAAGATACTTGTCTATGAAGACGACGCTCCGCTCTTTCGACTCCGCATCTCTTGCCCGCAGTTCATGGCGCATGGTGTCCGGCGGGATTCGGTGGAGGGAAGTTCAAAGTGTGGCGTCCGGGCGAGAACCACGCGGCGCTCCTGACCAGCGGCGGCCCAGCGCACGGCCAAGGCGTCGCCACCAAATCATTCCCGCATCGCCGCCAGAATAGCGTTCCACTGCCACGACCCGAAGTTCACCAAGCAGCTTCCGCCGGGCGCTGCGCGCGAAGACCACGTCCGCCCAAAGACTCGTCGCCACCCACGCCGCCAACGCGAACAAACCAACGACCACCTCGTGCATCTGGTCCGAAAAGATGTAAGTCAGGATGATCATCATTCCAGCGGCGAACCACGGCACAATCATGAGCCGGACGTACACGGACGTGACCGCACTGGACGCGCTCTTCGCAACAACACTCGACCACCATCCGACCCACTTTCCCGCATGATAATCTGCGATGAAGATGCCGATGTTCGCGAGCATCGCAATGCTCAGAATTCCCTGATCAGCCCGATCCACGTTGTTCCGCGCTGAATCCCCGATGGCTATGATCGCCATGACAAACAAGACCAGTTCGACCACGACCATCGTCGTGATCGGTGCGAGGAACTGGCGGTTCAACGCACGGCGATGTCCCGCCAGAACATCTTCGATCCTCAATGGCGTGGAGAGCAGGAGTTCGAGCGCGCCGTTATCCCGGTCCCTGGAGAACGCGGAGCAGGCAATGTTGATCGCCCAATGCTTGAAGAACCAGTTCATCAAAAAGCTGACGAACAACAGCGGCCATATCTCCACGCTTCGCACGCGCATCGTGACGCAGGCGAAAACGATGATCGCTCCGACGGACACCAGCAGTATCCACGGATACCAGATCATCCGGCGCTCCCGGCTGGCGAGCCAGTAGATGGGGTTCACATCGAGCAGCACCTTGCGAAAACTCCGCCGCGACTCCGCGTCTCCCATCAGCATCCGCCGACACCATTCGCGCCAGCGCAGCCACTGGCCAGCCGCCGGCCGATCCTGCCAGACGCGCGGCAGCACACGACAGGAGAGGACGAAGAACAGCCAGCCCAACGCGTGCGTCACTGCTGTCGAAAACCAAAACGCACCCGGCGCAGCACCATACGCAGCGCTCTCGATTCGTCCGCAGGCATAGCCGGGGCTGGCTTGCGTAAACCACGGCGCGAGTTCAGCGGGTCCGTTCAGCGACGCCAGCAATCCGCCGACCATGGGCAATCCTGCGCCGAACCCGAATAGCAACAGCATCGTCATGCCCACGGCCTTCCGCTCATGCCAGCTCACGGTGGAAACGAACAGCGCAACCGACAGCGCGAAGAACAGCGTGTTCAGCAGCACCAGGGTGAGCCGCGCGAGATCGCCCAGTGTCACGCCGCCCATCAGCACAGGAATCGCCAGCACCGGCAGCAACGAGAGCAGGCCGTAGAGCGCGGTCAGCGAGGTGGCGGAAAGTTTTCCCAGGACGACATCATACGGCTTGAGGTCGGTGAGGAAGAGGAAGCCCAATGTTCCCTCGCGCTTCTCGGAGCTGATGCAGTCCGCCGTCAGCCGCACCGCTGAGAAGATGGCGAAGAAGAACGCGAGGAACGCCAGGGTCTGGAATATCTGAGCTCCGCGCTGTGAGGGAGTCATCAAGTCCATCGGGCCGATCAACAGGAAGGCGGTCGGGACCAATGCCGCCACGACAACTTGCGCACGCGACCAATACGTTGAGCTGCGCCGCGACGCCGCGCGCATCTCTCGTTCAACGATGGGAAGAAATGTCATTCGTCTTCCATGCTCCACTTCAAAGACAGCGCAGGCGACCGACTGTCACACCGCATCAACCTTCCTTCCCTGACCCGGCATCAAACCGCGTGGTCGCGACGGAGCGAAACTGTTTCAGCAGTCGGCGTCGCGCTGGAATCGCGAAATAGGCGTTCACGGCCAGACTGATTATCAACCACAGATACACCGCCGACTTGCCGTCCCAATTCGTCATTCGACGTCCGAACGCATCCGTCACGGCGGCCATTGTCAGCAGCAGCAGGAAGATCATCCACGGCAGAACGAGCACGCGCACCATCGCGGCGGCGGCGGCGCGATTCGGCCTTCGGCTGTTCAAGCCGCGCCACATCCCCACCCAAGCCAACGCCACGATATCCGCCACGAAAATCACCATGCCGACGATCCAAACGACGATGAGATCGCTGTCGTGGCGGCCGGCGAGCACGAAGACGAAGTCCATCATCAGCACCACGAAGAGCGGCCCGGCGAACTGGCGTTCGAGCGCGAGAATCTGGCCGCGCACCAGCTCCTTCACCGTGATCGGCGTGGAGAGCAGCAGCTCCAGCGCGCCGCTCTGTCGATCGCTGGAGAAGCGGCGGCACGCCTCGGTGACCATCCAGAACTTCAGCACGGTGTGAACAATCACCGCCGTGAAGATGTATGCCGCGTCATGCAGCCAATCCCTCGGACTAATCAGCAACCCCATGGCCCAGACGAACGCAGTGAGGCCGAGGAACGCCCAGACCGCGAATGGCTTCGTGCGATGTCGCGCGAGCAGCCAGTAGAACGGATTCACCTCCAGCAGGCGCGCACGGAAGGCACGCCGCCGCTCGGCGGAACCGAGCTGAAACCGGTTCAGCTTTTCCCGTCGCTTCACTTGCCCCGTCGTAAGCGCTTTGTCCTGCCAGGTGCGCGGGACGATGAGCGATGCGGCAATGAGCAGCCCCCAACTGAGAACGTGGGTGAAGAGGACGGACGCATGGAAGTGATTGAACTTCGAGGTATTGAAGGGAACGTCGAACGCCATCGCCCCGGCGTAGCCCGGACTGGGGATCAGCAGATATTCGTAAATCGGGAGGAATGGACTCCATTCGTAGGAGATGAGCGACAGAAACGGAAAGCCGGCCGCGAAGAACAGCACGATGAGGAACGCGACGACCATGGAGCGACGTTCGTCCCGGCTGATGGCGGAACAAAACATCCCCGTGGCAAGCGAGAAGAAGAGCGTGTTCACCGCCACCAGGACGATGCGCCAGAACTCGGAGAGGGTCACGCCGCCGAGCAGCAACGGAATCGCCATGACGGGAAAGATGGCGAGGATGCCGTAGAAGGCGTTCAGCGATGTCGCAACCAGTTTGCCGAACACGATGTCGTAGCCCTTGAGGTCCGTGAGGAACAACAGGCCGAGCGTTCCCTCGCGCTTCTCTTCGCTCAAACAATCTGCGGTGCGAAACACCCCGACGAACAGGCAGTAGAGGTAAACGGCGCAGGAGGTCGCAACGAGCATGGCCTGCCCCAACTCCCAAGGACGCTCGCGGCGCATGACCAACATCATCCATCCGCCGATGAGCACGCCGACTCCCGCCACCGCCAGGCGGATCCAATACGTCCCGCGCCGCCGCGAGGCTTCGATCAATTCGCGTTCAACAATGGGGAGGAAGGTCATGCGACAGGATTCATCTCGCCGCTCTTCCTGGACCAAAACTTGGGCAGACGAAATACGCCACTGTGTTCACCTGATGCCTGCGCGGCGATATCGCGAATCTGATTCAGCAACTTCTTCCGGGCGATCGTGACAAAAACGATGTCCATGGCAATGGAAAGGACGGTGACAATCGGTTGCGCCAGCCACATCGACCAGCTCGACGAACCGGCAAAGCTGAGCGTGAAGATCAACCCGATGTTGACGAACATGAGCGCGACGAACGGAAGGACTTGAACGAAGACAATGGTCTTGAGGACCGCGTGGTTCGCCTTTTTGGTCGTCAAACCCATCCACATCCCGAACCAAGCCACTGCGAACAGACCTGTCAGTGAAGTAAGCAGCGAGCAGACGGAGTTAACGATTTGGTACGTGACCACGTCAACCGGGTAGGTGGGGCTGTTCTTCAGACTGTTGCGGATCGATTCCTCAATCTGAAGGGCATTCAAGCCCGCTTCCAACAGCATCAAGACAAGGATTGGGACCGCGAAGGTGCGGCGCAACGCCCACCATTGACCCTTAACGACCTGGGCAGCTTGGAGCGGCGTCGCCAGCAACAACTCCATCGTTCCCGTCCGCATGGCATCCACAAAGAAGCGAGTGGCAAACGCCGCCACCCACAGGTTCATGAGAAGAACAAACAACCCCGTGGCACCGGTGCCAATGGTGATTACCACTTGAAGTTGCTCAGCGCTCGCAGCGAATAGAACTGTCAACAGCGTCGCACCGAGCAGCACGAACCAGAGGAATCGGCCCATCCACAAATCGCGTCCGGCCAGCCAGCGCACGGGATTCTCTGCAAGCCACCTGACCCGAAACGCCGCGCGCTTTATCGGCGAACCGAACCGGAGGCGCTGCGCTCGCGAACCGGATCCCGAGGGCGAATTCGTCGCCGTCTCCTGCCAACTGCACGGTGCCAGCACGGACGCCAGGACGAGAAACATCCACGCGATGCCATGCACCACCAGAAGGCAGGTCCAGAAGTCCGACAGCACCAGCGAACGCGCCTCCGTCAGTCCATAGGCCGGGCTTGCGAGGCTGAAACGGGACTCAAACTTGGAGACGTCCCAGTCGGCCATCGCCCAATCGATTGCGGGAAACAGCGCGACGAACAAACCGCAGAGCATCGCCGCTCCGCTCATCGCTCGTTGCGCATCGCGACTGATTGCCGAGATCAGCACTCCTGCCGCGAGGGAGAAAAAGAGCGTATTGAACAACACCAGCACGAGACGCCAGAACTCACCCCCCGTCACCCCACCCAGCAGGAAGGCAATACCGATGACAGGAAATGCCGCCAGCAACCCATAGGCGGCGACCAAGGAGTGAGAAAAGAGCTTCCCGAAGACCACATCGTAACCGCGCAAGTCCGTGAGGAAAAGCAACCCGAGGGTTCCTTCGCGCTTCTCCTCGCTCAACGAATCTGCGGTGAGAAACACACCTGCCGAACACGCGAATGCAAAGCTGAGCCATGAAAATATGGCGAACAAGATTGTCCCCAACTCTCCGCCAAAGCTCATCCTGCCGCGACCTAGTTCAGAGAGGCCAATGACCGCCGCAAAGATGAAGATCGCCAAACCCGCTGCGCCAATGCGGGACCAATAGGTGGCCTTTCGCCGCGCCGCCACGCGCAGCTCGCGTTCAACGATGGGAAGGAAAGTCATACGAGGTGTGATGCG
>CAMCCU010000179.1 GCA_945872975.1 Pedosphaera parvula Ellin514 | reverse complement strand
ACAGAAATCATGTACAAACCGGAGGCGCGAGCGGATGGCCGGATTCTCGATTTCATAGAGATCTACAATTCCAACCCCTACTGGGAGGACATCAGCGGATACAAGCTCAGCGGAGATGTCGATTTCACCTTTCCGCCCGACACGATTCTTCAGGGTGGTGCGTTTGCGGTGGTGGCCAAATCGCCCGCCGATCTTGGGAGCATCCGCGCCATCAGCAACGTATTCGGGCCCTACACGAATAATCTGCCGACCGAGGGGACGATCCGACTACGCAACAAGGAGAACGCAATCTTTCTGGAGGTTCCCTATTCCAACCGGCCTCCCTGGCCGGTGGCAGCCGACGGGACAGGACATTCACTGGTGCTCAGACGGCCATCCCATGGCGAGCGCAATCCGGAAGCGTGGGACATCAGCGACGCGGTGGGAGGATCGCCTGGTGGACCTGACGGCGTTCGTAGTGGCCCATTACGGTCGGTCGTGATTAACGAGTTTCTGGCGAACTCCGAAGAGCCGTTGCTCGATTACGTCGAGCTGTATAATCACGGGAACCAACCCGTGGATATCTCTGGCTGCTCGTTGAGCGACGATCCGCGAACGAATAAATTTATCGTTCCGGCGAACACGAGCATCCCGGCGCGCGGCTTCCTGGTGTTCGATCAATCCCAGATCTCGTTTGGGTTAAGCTCTGCGGGCGAGACGATTTACTTCCGCAGTGCCGACAATACCCGCGTTCTGGATGCCGTGCGGTTTGAAGCCCAAGCCAGCGGCATCTCGACAGGACGCCATCCAGACGGCGCCGCAGACTTTCAACCACTGGCAAACCGGACGCCCGGCGCGCCCAACGGTGGAATCCTGATCAATGACGTCGTTATCAACGAAATCATGTACGAGCCAATCTCCGGGAACAACGATGACCAGTACATTGAGCTGTACAATCAAGGGAATGCTCCGGTGAATCTCGGTGGCTGGCGCTTCATTGGCGGCATCAACTTCACCTTCCCATCCAACACGTTTCTGCTATCCGACGGGTATCTGGTCGTCGCAAAAAGCGTCACCAATCTGCTGGCACGCTATCCCAATTTGAATCCAACGAACGTCGGGGGGAATTTTGAAGGCTCGCTGGCCGGGCGCGGCGAACGCGTTGCGCTGGCCAAACCTGATGTTGCCGTGAGCACGAACAACCAGGGCAGCATCTCCACGAACATTACTTACGTGGTGGTCGATGAAGTCACCTATGGGACGGGAGGCAACTGGGGTAAATGGGCCAATGGTGGCGGCAGCAGCCTGGAGCTGGTTGATCCGCGCAGCAACCATCGCCTGGCCCACAACTGGAGTGATAGCGACGAAACGGCGAAAGGTCCGTGGACCACCGTGACGGCAACCGGCGCAATGGAACAAGGCCGGGGACCAACGAATCTTATCGAGCTCCTGACGCTGGGCGAAGGGGAATACCTGGTCGATGACATCGCCGTTCTTAACGGTTCCCAGGTGAACATGCTGACCGGCGGAAACTCCACGCTGAATGCCGGAATCGGCGGTTGGCTTGCGCGCGGCACTCACATTCGCTCCCAATGGGATCCGGACACAGGACTCGCAGGCACGGGCTGTCTGCATGTGCGCGCCAGCGCACGAGGCGACACCCTGGCCAATCGCGCGCTTTGCCCCATCACCATGCCCAGCGGCATCGTCACGCTGCGGGCACAGGTGCGCTGGCTAAAGGGATGGCCAGAGTTTCTCCTGCGTTTGCACGGAAACCACATGGAGGCATTCGGTAAGTTGCAATTGCCAACAAACCTCGGTACGCCCGGCGCGCGCAACAGTCGCGCCGCCACTAATGCACCGCCGGCTGTCTATGAGGTCACCCATGCTCCCGTCCTGCCGGCTGCCGCTCAACCCGCCGTGGTCACCGCCCGCGTCCACGATCCGGACGGAGTCGCCGCGTTGGTCGTGCGTTACCGGGTGGATCCTGACAGCACCTATACGTCGTTGCCCATGTCCGACGACGGAGCCGGCGGAGATGCCGTGGCGGATGATGGAGTTTTTAGTGCGACCATCCCGGCTCAGCCCGCAGACACCCTCGTCGCATTCCAGGTGATAGCCACTGATGTTCACGGCGCTGTCCGGCTCTTTCCGTTGCAAGACCCCACCTACTCACTGCCGTTCGAGTGCCTGGTGCGCTTTGGAGATCCGATCCTGGCCAGTAGTTTTGGAACCTATCGCCAGTGGCTCACGCAAAATGCCGTGAATGCGTGGCGAAATCGTCCTGCCCTCAGCAACGAGAAAATCTTTGGCACCTTTGTCTATAACAACTCTCGCGTCATCTACAACATGGCGGCCAAGTACTCCTCCAGCCCATTCCACCAAGCCCAGGCCGCGTCGCCAGTGACAGACAATGCGCATTTTGTCATCGAGCTTCCCGGCGATGATCAATGTCTGGGCACCGCCAACTGGAACAAGATTCACGCGGCCGGCAACAGCGCCTTCGATGAGAACACCAACCAGCGTGAACAGGTCGGTTATTGGTTTGCGCGCCAGATGGGGCTGCCTTGGAACTATCGACGTTATGTGCAGATGATCATCAACGGCGTCAAGAAGGGCAACTCCGCCCAGATCATGGAGGATACCGAACGGGCTGGAGACGATTTTGTTGATTCCCGTTTCCCGAATGACCGTGATGGGAACCTCTACAAGCTCCAGCCCTGGTTTGAAGGAGACGATGGAACCGGCCTGGCCGTGACGGTGTTCGGCGGTGGTTTCTGCTCGCTCAATCGCTTCAGCCCGGCCACCAACTCCTCAGTTCATTTCACGCCCCGCTATCGCCAGAACTGGTTGGTTCGGGCTGCCGCTCAAACCGCGAATGACTTCACTCCGGTCTATGATTTGGTGGATGCAGCCAACACTCCCACCCTTACCAACGGCTGGGCCGCCCACACGGCCGCCATGGAAAGCGTCGCCGACATGGAGGAATGGATGCGCATCTTCGCGGTGTGTCACGCCGTCGGTGACTGGGATCATTTCGGCACTCAAAATTCCCAAAACATGTACGGCTATAAACCGCGCAATGGCAAATGGACGTTGATGATCTGGGATATGAACATCCTGCTGGGGAGTAGCGGCTCCTGGGAGCCAGGGGCAGAACTGTTCAACGTCAATGACAACGATCCCGCGATGAATCGCCTTTACGCGGGCGAGAGAGGAGTTACTCCCAATCCTCACTTCCGACGCACGTATCTGCGCGGGCTGAAGGAAATGTCCGGCGAGCACATGCGAGCCGATCGGGTTGAACCGGTCATCGATGCGAGGCAGGCCGCCCTCGTGGCCGGTGGTGTCTCGGTGTCCGTCACCAACGTCAACGATCTGAAAGCGTGGATTCGCGCCGCCCGCGTCGGCATCAGCAACGTCGTCGCGCAGGAAGAGGCAACCAACTTTGCCGTCAACGGCCCAAGCCAGTTCACGGTCAGCAACAATCTCGTGGTCATTACCGGAGTTGCGCCACTTGAAATGAAATCGCTGGCCGTCAACGGAACGGAATATCCCGTGGTTTGGACGACGGTCCGCGACTGGACTGTCTTCGTCACTGTGAGCGCGGCTTCCAACGTGTTGAGCCTGCAAGGCTATGATGTGAGGGGAAATCCTTTGCCCAGCTTCGCTGCGACTCTCGATGTGGCTTACACCGGATCATTCCCTGTGCCGGAAGGAGCCATCGTCTTCAGTGAGATTCAGTACAAGCCGGTGCTGCCCGGAGCCGGCTTCGTTGAGCTTCTCAATCGCGCCAAAGTTTCGTTCGACATCTCGGGCTGGCGCGTCAAGGGACTCGACCTGACCTTTCCTTCCGGCTCGGTCATCACCAACGGGCAGCGCCTCGTCCTGTGTGAAAATCGTGTGAGCTTTGGACGGGCCTATCCCACTCTGAATCCGGACCACGAATTTGACGGCAAGCTCGACCCGGACGGCGAAACGCTCACGCTCATCCGCATCGCTTCAGGAACCGGAGAGGAAGTCGTGGTCAGCAAGATTCGTTATGAGAACCGGCTCCCCTGGCCCACCGCTCCAAGCGTCAGCGGCACATCACTCCAGGTCATTGATCCATCCACGGACATCAGCCGACCGAGCAACTGGGCTCCCGGCGCCGTCTGGTCCAACGTGACCCGCACGGCCAGCATTTCGACGGCGACAAATCTGTTGGTCTGGTTGAGTGCCACCGGAAGTTGTTTCATCGACGACATCACGCTCACCGCGACCAACGCCGGCGGAACGAACATCGTCATCAATGGTGATTTTGAGGCGGAGCTCACCGGCCCGTGGACGGTGGTCGCCCCCTACACGAACTCCTATATCGCCAACGGCATCGCCCATTCCGGGAAGCACAGTCTCTTCCTTCAGCGGACCGAGTCCGGCGGCGTCCTGGACGTCATCCAGCAACGGATCGGGGCGCGGGTCGAAACCAACAAGGTTTACACTCTGAGCTACTGGATGCTGATCAGCGCCAGTCCAGTCACAGTGAATGTGCGAACGTTACCCGGCAACTTTCTGACCGCCGTCGCTACCACTCAGCCCGTCGCGAGCACGCCCGGCGCATCCAATCGCTTTGAGGTTTCGCTGCCACCTTTCGAACCGCTCTGGCTGAACGAGCTTCAGGCGGAGAATCGAACCGGGCCTTTGGATAATTTCGGTGACCGCGAACCCTGGCTCGAAGTGTACAACGCCGGGGAACTCCCCCTGAACCTCGATGGCTATTATCTGGCCGATAACTACAGCTCCAATCTTACCCAATGGCGTTTCCCCGCTGGCAGCACCATTGCTCCAAGGGAATTCAAGATTGTCTGGGCCGATGGCGAGCCGGAGGAATCTGTCGGCGGACATCTCCATACCAGCTTCCGCCTGAACGGTGGCACAGGCACCGTTGCACTGGTCCGCCTCGTCAATAACACCCCGCAGATCACCGACTACCTCACCTACTCCGCGTCAGGCCAGGACGTTTCCTATGGTGACTTCCCGGATGGACAGCTCTTCACACGCGACATCATGTTCCTCCCGACGCCAGCGGGCACCAACATCTCCCGCTCCGTCAATGTCTTCATCAATGAATGGATGGCGAGCAATACCAACACTCTGGCCGATCCAGCAGACGGCAGGTTCGATGACTGGTTTGAACTCTACAATGCCGGCACCAACGCCGTTGACCTCGGGGGTTACTTCCTGACGGATCGCCCGGGCAGTCCGGCCCAATACTTCCGCGTCCCCACCAACGGACACTACGTCATTCCGCGCGACGGATTCCTCCTGGTCTGGGCTGATAATCAGAGCAGCCAGAACAGCGTTGGACAGCCGGATCTCCACGTCAACTTCCAGCTCGCCAGAAGCGGAGAGTCGATCGCTCTCTACGCTCCCGATGGCAGGACGCTGATCGACAACGTGACGTTCCGTGCCCAGATCGACGACGTCAGTTCCGGCCGCTACCCCGATGGTCGCCAAGTCATTGCCGCGCTTGCTGTGCCCACGCCGCGTGCCGCCAACTTCTCTACTGGCGACAACACGCCGCCGTCCATCATTCCGATTGGAACGAGGATCGCCGTGCAGGGCCAGCCCTACGGCTTCACGGTTCAGGGGCTGGACGCCGAGGCTGGGCAGACGCTGATCTTCAGCATCGTGTCGGGCGCTCCGGCTGACGCCGTCCTTGATGCCAGCGGGGGTCGTTTTTCATGGACGCCACTGTTCTCCTTCTCACCCACGACCAACGTGGTGACCATCATGGCTGAGGATAGCGGCGTGCCGCCTTTGAGTGACACGGACACGTTCACCTTGATCAGCCTGCCGCCGCCGCCAGCCATCGTGCAGGACGGCACCACGATCTCTCTGTCGTTTCAGACCATTCCCGGGAAGACCTATCGGGTGGATTACAAGAACTCGCTCACCGACCCTGCGTGGCAGCCGCTGGGCGGCGACCGCCCCGCTGGCGTGATGACCCTCCTCACCATTGCCGACACTCTGGCCGGTCGCGCCCAAAGATTCTATCGCATCGTGCAGTTGGACTGACCTGAACTCCGAAATTGACTTGTGCGATTCCGCCGAGCGAGCTGACAATCCAGTTCAGATGAAGCCTTTCGTAGTCCAAGCTCTGGTTTTCTTTGGCCTGTCTGTCCTACAGCTTGGCGCCGCCATCACCGCGTCGGAGGATGGCTATCACGTTTATCCGGGCGACAACATCCAGGACGCCCTGCAACAGGCGGCGACCAACAAAACGACAAAGGTCGTCAAAGTTCACGCCGGCGAATATCGACCGAACAGCAAGCGACAGGCGCTGATCTGGTTCAACAAATCGCACGATGGCATCCGGCTCGAAGCGGTCGGCCCGGTCACACTGACTGCCGCCAATTCGCAACTGGCCCTTCCTTCCGAGCCCGGGTTCCCAGCGGTGGTCAATCATGTCGTCTATTTTGGCGACGGAGTTTCCTCCAACACGGTGCTGGAGGGTTTTCGGATCACCGGCGCGAACGGCTTCGTGACAAAGTATGGGACGCGGGAAATGGAGCCGAACCGGGCTATTCTCAAGAACCATTTCTTCTACTCCGACGGCGGAGCAATCAAAGTCTTCGGACGGTCCTACCCAACGATTCGAAACATTGAAGTCGTGGACAACTTCACCAGCCCGTGCGGCGCGGGCATCTCCGTGCAGCATCAGGGATTCAAGCAGGATTCGGTCTTGATTGAGAATTGCGTGTTCCTCAGAAACCGCGCCCAAGGCACCGGCTCCGCGATTGATCTGCTGGCGGGAAGCTCCGCCCGCATCATCAATTGTCTGTTCGTCGGGAACGTCTCCAACACCGGCGAAGACCCGGTGGCGAAAACGTCGGGCGAGCGACCGTTCGCAAACAACGGCGTCGTGACAACCTTCTGGAAATCCAGCGCGGTCTTGCGGAATTGCACCTTCACCGGAAATCGCAACGGCGTGGACGACATGGGCGGCGAAAGCAGCTACGCCAACTGCATCTTCGTGGATAACAAGCTGGACGCTGGCCTGAAAGGTTTCGCGCGCTACGAGCTGGCGGTGAACGCCGGAGCCAAGGTGGCCGGCTGCTTCATCAATGGCACCATCCACGATGTGCGCCATGATGTTTCCGCGACGGAGAACGTGCTCAATGCGCCACCGCCGCAATTCAACGACGCTTTCGTCCCCCAAGCGCCGGAATACCAGAACGCCGGTTACCGCCCGGTTTCCACTCCCAGCTTTCCAGCGCCGAAGAAGCCTTGATCAGCGGTCTTCCGTAATCGTGAGCGACGCGTCCACCGGGATCTTCTCCGTCAGCAATTGCTTCTTGCCGGAGGCCCAAAGCACTTCGATCCGGTCAATCCTGGTCGCCGCGTCCAACCCGAAGTAGAGCGGCATGGAGCTCTGCGCGAGATAACCGGACTTGCCGTCGTGGAAGCGCGTGTAGGTCTTCGGCCCGCACTGAACCTTCACCGTCGCACCAAGTCCGTCGCGATTGGAAACTGTGCCGACGAGTTTCAGCTTCAGGTGATGAATCGGCTTCTTCTCCGACAAATTGCTGACCAAGACTTGCGGCCGGTCGTTCCATTCGTTGGTCACCAGATCCAGGTCGCCGTCATCGTCCAAATCAAATACCACCGACGAGCGCGAGCTAGTGGTGCCGACCACAGTCATAGGCCCGGATTTGCCCCGGCAAAGCGCATGCCGCTTGTCGTCGCCGGAACAATCGAGCGTGAAGAATTCCTTTTCAATCCGGTTGCCCTGGCGCGGCTCCACGCCCAGCACAAACTCGCTGTCCACGAACCGCTGCCCTCTCTCGTTCAGCAGCAGGGAGTTGATGGCGTATCGCAACGGATAGCCCATGCCTGCGGTCACAAAGATGTCTTCGTAACCGTCCGCGTTGAGATCCGCAACGCTGACGCCCCAAGGCCAATACGTCTCCGCGCCGACCTTGGCGGAGACCTCGACGAACTTGCCCTGACCCTGGTTTTGATAGAACGCGTTTCCGAGAATGTTGTTGGACGCGCCCTGAAGGGCGGCGGGTGACCACTCCACCGAACACCACACGTCGCTCTTCTGCTTTTCAAACCGCGGGCTGAAATCCTGGTCGCCAGCTTTGATCTGCCCCGATGTCATGTCCGAGTGCATGTCCGTCACGTAAAGATCCATCAAGCCATCGAGGTTGTAGTCGAAGAACTTTATCCCCATCGCGCCCCACGGTGTTTTCGGGAAATAGGCGGCCGTCTTCTCCACGAACCGCTGGCCACGATCATTCTCATAGAATTTGTCGTCGCCCGACATGCTGGGCACGTAGAGATCGGGATACCCGTCCTGGTTCAAGTCACAGAACGTGGCATCGCCGCTCCAGCCGCTATGCTCCAAGCCCATCTTGCGCGAGACGTCCTCAAATGTTCCGCCGCCGAGATTCTGATAGAGAATGCTCTGCTCGCTGCGCGCCGCGAATTGCCAGCCTTGGAAGGCATCCGAACGCCCGAGGTAAAAGCCGCCGCGACCTTTCTCGTTCCGCGTGTAGACGCCAACATTCGCCACGAACAGATCCAGCAGGCCGTCCTTGTTAAAGTCGAAGAAGACCGCGCCCGAGGAATGGGCAGCGCGCTTCACTGTGATTCCCGATTCCGCAGTGATGTCCTTGAACTTTCCGCCGCCAAGATTCTTGAACAGGACATTGCCCATCCGCACCGTCGTGACGAAGAGGTCCGGCAAACCGTCATTGTCGATGTCCGCAAACGAGGCGGCGACGCAGACCTTGTCCGCCAACGCAACGCCCGCTGTCGCAGTAATGTCTTCAAACTTCCCACGCCCCAGATTCCGCCAGAGCTGGCTCGCTCCGAGTTGATTGACGAAGTAAAGGTCCAGCCGGCCATCGCCATCCACGTCCGCCGCCGCCAGACCGTTGCCGTGGTCGTAATGAACCGCCTTGTAGTCCTTGGCCCCGTCATCCACCGGGCGATGCTCAAAGCGGATACCGCTCTCCTCCCAGCGATCGGTGAAGGTGAAGTCGTGAAAGGTCTTCCACGTCTGCGCCGCTTGAATCTGCTTCTGCTTGTTCTCCTCCAGCGACCGCAGCGTGCTCTCGGTCTGCCCGTACGGATTGACGATCTGCCTGGCCGGGACGACGTCCGCGCCGAACAGCGCCCGCGTCGAATGCAAAAACAAAAGCAACGCGGTGCATCCGCACGCGCTGAAAGGAACAATATTCTTCATGGTTTGGGTGGAGTTGGTGGAACGGGTGGCGGCAAAATCGGGCCAAGGGCGAGACGGAATCCAACGAAATGAATCCCGTTGGAAGGTGACATCATGAACCGGCTGGAGGCACGACCGTACTCGAGGTCCTGATTCCAACCTCCGCCCTTGAAGAGCTTGTACTTGCTGGTCGCCGGCCCGACGGGGTCCGTGAGCGGCGCTGCTGGATAAGCCTCAAACCAATCAGAGCACCATTCCCACACGTTGCCGTGGGTGTCGAATAATCCCCAGGCGTTGGGACGCTTCTGTCCGACCGGATGCGAAGCCGCATCGCTGTTCTCCGCCGTCCACGCAAATTGATCCGCGACGCTGGCATCGTCACCAAAGTTATACAGGTTCGTGGCTCCCGCCCGGCACGCGTACTCCCATTCACCTTCGGACGGGAGCCGATATTCGTATCCTGCCGGCAAACGTCCCGCCTTGCGTTCGCGCTGCGTGACCGTCGCGCAATAATTGCTGGCGTCGAAGAACGTCACCTTCTCCACCGGCCGGTTGGAGTCGCCGGTAAAGTGGCTCGGGTTCCGTCCCACGACCGCCGCATATTCCGCCTGCGTCACCTCATGTTT
>CAMCCU010000178.1 GCA_945872975.1 Pedosphaera parvula Ellin514 | reverse complement strand
CGACGCTCCAGAAACGTCACGGCCTGCAAGGCCCAATCGACGACGCGTTCATGGACAGCTTTCTCGTCGTCCACCCCACCGGCCAGCCAATGAACGAGACGCTGGGCCGCTGGACGCATCGTGAACTCTCGCGCTTCACCAACGAGTGGCGCGCACAATTCCGAGGCGACGCCCGCGTGAAGAACGACTCCGATGTCACGACCGAAGATATCGCAAATCACCATCTCATCCTGTTCGGCGACCCGATGAGCAATCGCCTTCTCGCGCGCATTTCCCGGCAACTGCCCGTGCGCTGGGATGCGAAGCGCGTTCAACTCGGGAAGGCTGCCTTTCCGTCGGCTCAGTGCGTGCCGGTGTTCATCTATCCGAACCCACTGAATCCCGCGCGCTATGTCGTGGTCAACAGCGGCTTCACGTTCTGGCGCGAAGGCTTGGACAGCAATGCGCAACAGACGCCGAAGCTACCCGACTTCGCCCTCGTTGATATGACCTCAGAGGCGACCGGCCGATCAGAAGACAGAATCCCGCTCGCTGGTTTCTTCGGCGAGAAGTGGGAGGTGTTGAAGCCATGAGGATCCAACCTCTCAAACCGGCACGGAAACCTTTAAGCGCGGTGCCGCCTGATCCGATAGTGAAAGCATGGCCGGACGTAAAACTTGTCACCGGATGGCGTGTGTTCTGGGACTGCTGTTCCTCAGTTGGGCTGCGGCCATTTCAGACTGTCCCGGCGCGGATCTCGATTTCACCGAGGTCGATGCCGAGGAGGATCTGCCCGACATGAACTACGTCAAAGCCCAGGCCGAAGCGGGTCGTCCCCGATCCCAAACGCAGCTCGCGGATTTCTACCTCGCGTTGTCCGACTTCACCAACGCGCTCCCTTGGTATCAGAAAGCGGCGGAGCAAAACTACGTCCCCGCGCAACTCTCGCTCGCCGGCTGCCTGCTTTCCGGTCGCGGCGCGGAGAAGAATCCAGCCACTGCATCCCGGTGGCTCCGACGCGCAGCCGACCTGATCGAAGCACGCAATCCTATGACGAACGTCGCGGCGCGCGGCGTATTGCCCCCTGCCCTGCCTACCGTGGTTCGAACACCTCAAACCCTCGCGACTCCGCCCGCTCCAAGCCCCGTCGCATCCATCACCACCATTTCCCCGCGCCCTGCGTCCGTCACTTCCACGACGAGAACCAACCTGCCGCAGGTCCAACGCATCAACACCTTGCTCGCCGCCGAACCGGACTTGTTGGAAATTCCGGCCGGGCTGCGACCACCATCCGATTCGCGGTAGTCCATGAAGTTCTCTCAACTGCTTCTCGTCACCGCCCTGTTCCTGATCCCAATCCTGGGCCACAGCGCAGCGCCCGCCTGGTCTACCGACCTCGCCAAAGCCCAGGCGCAAGCACGAGTAGAAGGCAAAGCCGTGCTGATCAACTTCACCGGATCGGATTGGTGCGGCTGGTGCATGAAGCTTCGCAAGGATGTCTTCCTCAAACCTGACTTTGCCGCCTACGCGCAGACAAATCTCGTGCTCGTGGAGATCGACTTCCCGAAACGCAAGACGCTGTCGCCCGAGGTTCAAAAAGCCAACCAACGGCTCGAACAACAGTTCCAGGTGCAGGGATTCCCGACCCTGGTCTTGCTCGACCGCAACGGAACACGCCTGAGCAACGTCAACTACGCCAACGGCGGCACGCGGACATTCCTCGCCGAGGTTGAAAGGATTTTGCGTCCTCCATCGGATATCCCGCCTGCGAAACCGGCAAACAAAAAGCCCGCGACACCGAAGCGATATCAGTCCGCCACCACATCTGCGCTCACGAACCAGTCAGCCCTGACGCTCTCAAGAATCACCGGCACCAAAAAGAAGCGTCAGGCGATCATCAACAACACGACGTTTGTCGCCGGCCAGACGGCGACGGTGAAGTCGGGGATAACTCAACTGAAGATCTACTGCGTCGAGATTCGCGAGCGCTCCGCCATCGTCACCATCAACGGTCAGCCCGAGAAACGCGTGTTACAGCTCGCCAGCGGCATCTGACGTTCAAGTCAGCGTTACCGAACCCTTCCGGCTGAAGCTTCAAAACTTCGTCAGCCGTTCCAAATCCGACACGCGTTTGTCGATGTCGGCGCGCTTGACCCGAGTCGTGCGGTTCAGACCAAACCCTTCACAGCAATAACTCGCCACCACGCTGCCATAGATCATCGCGCGACGGATGTTCGCATCCACGCCGCCCTTGGCCGTCGAGAGATACCCCATCATGCCGCCCACGAAGCTGTCGCCCGCGCCGGTCGGATCAACGACCTTCGGCAACGGATACGCCGGACAGATGAACGCGCCTTTCGGTCCGGACAGAATCGAGCCGTGCGAACCCTTCTTGATGATGACGTACTTCGGCCCCATCTTGTGCAACTTCTTCAACGCCGCGAAGACGTTGTCTTCCTTCGTCAACTGATGCGCCTCGCTGTCGTTAAGCACGAATCCATCGACGCGCTTGATCAAGCGTATCAGATCATCGAGGGCGATGTTCAGCCAGAGGTCCATCGTGTCCGCGACAACGAACTTGGGCTTCGCCATCTGGTCGAGCACGTGATGCTGCAAGGCCGGGGCGATGTTTGCCAGCAGCACGAACGGGCTTTTCTTATGCTCAGTCGGCAGGTGCGGGGTGAACTTCTCGAACACGCCAAGCTCAGTCAGGAGCGTGCGGCGGTTGTTCATGTTCACCTCGTATTCGCCCGACCAGTGAAAGGTCTTGCCCTCCTGAACTTGCAGCCCGCTGAGGTCAATGCGGTGCTTCTTGTAGAGCGTGACGTACTTCTTCGGGAAATCCTTGCCGACCACGCCAACCAGTTTCACCGGCGCGAAAAAGCTCGCCGCCACCGCTGCATGGCTGGCGGAGCCTCCGAGCAAACGGGGATTTTCAGCAGTCGGAGTTTTGATGGAGTCCAGGGCGGTGGAGCCGACGATCAATACGCTCATAAAGTTTTAGTTGATGGATTTGAAATTCAACGGCGCGGAAATTACGCGTCGTAACGGCCCGTGACAAGGCTGGCGTGATGGCAAACGCCTACTTCGACAGTGTAAAGCTCTCGGCCAGCGCCACGGCCTTCAACATCGCCTTGGCCTTGTTGACAGTCTCCTGATGCTCGCCTTCCGGCGTGGAATCATTGACCCAGCCACCGCCAGACTGCACATAAGCCTTTCCGTCCTTGAGCAGCGCCGTGCGAATCGTAATGCAGCAGTCCAGGTTTCCATTGAAGCTGAAGTAACCGACGCAGCCGCCATAAGGCCCGCGAGTCGTCTGCTCCAGTTCCGAGATAATCTGCATCGCACGAATCTTCGGGGCACCGCTCAGCGTGCCCGCCGGGAAGGTGGCGCGCATCAGGTCGTAAGGCGTCTTGTCCTTGGAGAGAGTTCCCTCAACCTCCGAGACGATGTGCATCACATGGCTGTAGCGCTCGATGATCATCAGGTCCTTCACCTGCACGCTGCCGAATTCGCAGACGCGCCCGATGTCGTTTCGTGCCAGGTCCACCAGCATGACGTGCTCCGCACGCTCCTTGGGATCGGCGAGCAAATCCTTCTCATTCGCGAGATCTTGCTCAGGAGTCTTGCCTCGCGCACGCGTGCCGGCGATGGGCCGGATTTCGACGCGGCGTTCCTCGCAGCGGACGTGAATCTCGGGCGACGCCCCGACCAGCGCAAAACCCTCGAGCTCCAGCAGGAACATGTAAGGCGACGGATTGATGGAACGCGCCGCGCGATAGACGTCCAGCGGTGCGGCCTTGACGGGCGTCGAGAACCGCTGCGAGCCGACCACCTGAATGATGTCGCCTGCGGTGATGTATTCCTTCGCCTTCAGCACGTTCGCGAAAAACTTCTCCTTCGTGACGTTTGACTCGAACGGAACGCTCGGCACTTCAGGCGGAACGGTGACCGGGAAATGTTCAATCGGTTGCTCCAGCAAAGAGACCAGCCGCTCGATTTCGCCGACGGCATTCTCGTAGGCCTCCGCCGGGGTCGCTGCTTCGTCCACGACGGCGTTCACCAATACCGTGATGGTCTGCGCGACGCGATCGAAGATCAGCAACTCATCCGCGATGAGGAAATACATCGTGGGCGTCTTCAGCTCGTCGTGCGGCGGACGCGGCACCACCGGCTCGACATCATGGATGAACTCGTAGCCGATAAAGCCAACCGCGCCACCGGTGAAGCGCGGCAGCCCCGGCAACGGCACCGCGCGAAACTTCTTCAACACCGACTCCACGACTTCGAGGCCGTCGTTCACGCACTTGTCACAATCGGGATGCGGCTCGCGCGGAATCGCATACTTGTCCACGACCTTGCCGTTCTCGATCACTTCGATGCGCGCTCCATACTGACGGATGATAGCGCGCGGATTGCAGCCGACGAAGGAGTAGCGTCCGAGATGTTCGCCGCCTTCGACAGACTCGAACAGGAACGACTCGCCCTGACCGCGAATCTTGCGATAGGCAGAAAGCGGCGTCTCAAAATCAGCGAGCAGCTTGCGCGTGACCGGAATCAGGTTCCCCTGCCCGGCCAACTGTTGGAATTCTTCCAGCGTCGGCGAATACATGACGGGTTTGTTTTACCGTGCCGGACGCGGTTAGCGCCACAGGGAAATCATTGTCGGCGCACATGGTCCCCATTTATCCTCAGCCCGTGTCCGGACAAATCTTTCGCTTTCAACATCGCGTCAGCTACTCGCTCTGCACGGTGGGGAATCACGTCTATCACTCGCGCTTTCTCGACGTGCTCGAAATCGCCCGTGGAGAATTTCTGCGCGACCTGGGCCATTCCTTCGCCTCCTGGCAGGAACGCGACACCATCTTCCCGGTCATCGAATGCCAGCTCTCCTTCAAAGGCCCGGCGCGCTACGACGATGTGCTGACGGTGGAGCTGTGGCTGACCGAGGCGAAAGGCATCCGACTGACCTTCGGCTGTCGCATCCTTAACGCGAAAGGCACGCTGCTCGTCGAGGGAACCACGCATCACGTCTGCACCTCGCTTCACGACAAGCCGAAGCGTATTCCCGCCGAGCTCGCTGCGGCGCTCGCCCCATTCGTGACCCCGCCAACACCTGAGTAATTCCCTCCGAGCATTCATTTGCCACAAAGAACTTTTCATGCTGTATTATCAGCGCCTTTCCTCTGGAGCAGGCCAGAGCCGGCAAACACGGCACTGAACACAGCGACGAACCAAACCAGAACGATTGACCATGCAAGCTACCATTGAAGAAACCGTGATCATCCAGAGAACCAAAGACCTCTGCCAGACCATCATCGATCAGCCCGAGTATCGCCAAATCAGAGAGCGCATCGACTCCTTCATGGGCGACGAGACGGCGAAGAGTCAGTATCAGATCGTGATGGAAAAAGGGGACTCCCTCCAGCACAAGCAGCAGTCCGGCGTTCCGATGGACAACGATGAAATCGCCGAGTTCGAGAAGAACCGCGAGATCCTCCTGAACAATCCTGTCGCCGCCAACTTCCTCACCGCCCAGCAGCAGATGCACAAGATTCAAGAATCCGTGATGCAATACGTCAGCAAGACGTTTGAACTGGGACGCGTGCCGACCATGGATGATTTCCCGGCCGAAGGTTGCGGCCCCTCTTGCGGCTGCAGCTAGGCTATCCCCACTCTCTCCTGCAAACGAACAGCGCGGGTCACTCGACCCGCGCTGTTGCTTTTTTAACGGGCACGGATTCTAACCGGCCGGGCGATTAGTGATTCCTCACTGAACCACTGCTCGGTAAAATTTCGCCGCCTGGGCAGCCGCACCCTGGTCAACGAAGCGCCACATTCCGCTGGCGGTCGCGTTGGTTTGAACCGGCACCCAGTTCATCAAATCGGGCGAGGAGAAAATCACGACATCCACGTTTGCCGGACCTCTAACATCAAAGGACGCGACCCCAGATTCAATCCTCAGCCCACTGAGTTCGGGAGGAAACACAGGGCTCTGGACGGTGAGGCAGGCCACACTGCTAAGAAGCGTTCCAGCGATATTGCTCACCTCGACCGTGTAATCACCTTCGTCACCGGCTTGCGTCACGTCGATCAAGTACGTCGCGGCGTTCGAGGCTCCGGCGATCGGGCTGCCATTAAATTTCCACTGATACGTCGGCGCCGGAAGACCGAACGCGACAACCTCGAAACGAGCCGGAGCGCCGTTGGTGACCGTGATGCTTTGTGGCTGACTGCTGATTTCAGGTGGGACGAGAACGGTCAGCGTGGCGACGACGCTGGTAACGGAGCCCGACGCATTCGACGCGACCACCGTGAAGGCACCGGCATCGTTGGTCGTCACCGATGGGATTGTATAAGTCGAAGATGCCGCAACGGGCAGGTTCGTCCCGTTCTTTCGCCACTGGTAGGTCAGTGCTCCCGTCGCCGTCACGGAGAAGACCGCGACGCCTCCATTCGTGACAGTTCGCGACGAAGGCTGAGACGTAATCGCAGGCGGGGAACCTCCCGACGCGTTGGTGATGGTGATGAGAATGTTCGTAAACGACACGGTCGGATACAGCAGGTTTCCGGCACTGACCCGCACGGGATAATAGACGCCAGCCAGCGTTGGGGTGCCGTAGATATAGTAGTTGGTTGAGGCCAGCCCCAGGCTGTTTGTGTTCACGTTCGTGTTGATCGTCAGGCCGGGCGGCAGCGGCGTCGCATTGTAGTAGTCGAGTTGCGGCTGTTGCCCGACGCTGCCGGCGAGAACGATGCGAAGGACCATCGGCGAACCCACCCGTCCGGTAATATTGGTTTTCACACCAGGCAACCCGGGAAGCACGCTCTGCACGCCGGCGACATACACGGGGACGGAAGCGCCCGAGACGGCGTCCATCGACCCGAGCAGGGCCGCGATGGCGGCGGCGCATCGGGCGATGATGGCGAAGGTCGGCGTGACGATGGCGGAACTGGTCGTGACCACGCGGCAAACGGGGACGACTTGAAGCACGAGGGCGAGAGCCAGGGACGGGATTCTGGAACGATTCATACAGCGTTAAGGTTTGGTGGAAATTTCAAGGGACACGGCGCAGACGGAAGAATTGTTGCTCAGGCAGGATGAAGACCGGCACGCTCATCCGCTGGGAGAAAGGGTCGAGCCACGGCGGGTCATACACCGGGATCCATGAGTAGGGATTGGCAGGTTCGGTCGAAGATTCGAGCGCGGTCGGAATCGCGTCCGACGGCCAGGAGAGGTTCATCTGGAAGAACCAATTCTCGATGGAAAGCTCCAGCGGCGGGCCGAGCGTGGAACTGACAGTGATCAGGCCGTTGGTCGTGTAGCTCAAACCATTCGCGGTCACAGTGAGGATCCAAGTGTAGTCCCCTTCGACCGGGTAGGCGTGACAGGGATTACCTTCGCTGGCGTGTTCCGTTCCGTCGCCGAAATCCCAGTCGATCCCGATCTCGCCAACGCAATGTATCAGCGCCGGGTTGGCATTAAATGAAACGGGCGAATTCGGCCGGGCGGCGAGTGGCACTGCCGGCTGGCTGGTCAGGATACAATCACCCGGAGCCACATTCACGGTCACGGTCGCGAGGTTGGAATCCTTTTCGCCGTCCAGCGCGGAGAAACTGAACGAGTCGTTTCCAATGAAATTCTCAGCAGCGAAATAGGTCGCCACATTGTTGCTCAGGCTCACGCGGCCGCGTGCGGGTTGTGAGATGATCCGAAGAGCGACCGCCGAGCCCTCGGGATCGCCCGCGCCGAGAAGCACGTTGACGGAGCTTCCCGCTGCGGCAGCCAGCGTTGAGCTGATCGCGGCGGCTGGCTTGTTGGTATTTTGATTATCGTTCGAGGGACCGTTGTGGCATTCGTAACAACCCGACTGATAGCCTGGCCAGTAACGATGGGTGCCGCGTCCAGTGAAGGTGCTGTCGGTCCCGGCCTGAGAAAGAACCGTCCCACGATAGTTGCTCCCGTGACACGTCCGGCATTGCAGCGCGGCTCCGTTGTCCTTGTCCCCCATCAGGTCGTGGTGTTTCTCGACCCAATACTGACTGACGGAATGCATGCCGTGCGGTCCGCCTGTCAAGGTGACGGGATTCGTGGTGTGGCAGGCAGTGCAGCGGGCCAAGGTGCCGCGGTTCCCTTGCAACCGCTGGCTCTGGACATTCTCGTTCGGCTCGCTGCTCGGCCATTCGCCATGAGCGGGACCGTGACACGCCGCGCACTTCAATCCGCCGTGACCTTGTGAGTGGCTGAACGAACTCAATCCAGCCGACGAAGTGCTGGGCTGCGTCGCGAAGGTCTGGTTGATCGCCTGACGCACTCGGCCGACCGCATCAAAGGCGCTCGTGTAGCGAATCTGTCCGTTGTTCTGCAGGGCAGTGCCGGTGTGGCAGCTCTGGCAGTTCGGCTCATCGTGCCAGCCCTGCCTCCCCTCGCGACCTACCGCGAGCATGTTCCCGTGGCAGCTCTGGCACTGCATGGCGAGCGCGCCATCCGCCTTCACGGTCTGTCGATGAGCGCCACGAAGGTAACGATCCTCCGGGCCGGCGTGGCAGGTCAGGCAGACCGCGCTGTCGTTGAAGAAACTCAACGGCAAGCCGCGCTTCGGATCGGACATGTAGGAGTGCTTGGCGTGCAGCACCTGAGTCAGCGGCCTCATCCCCTCGATCCCGGAGCCGGGTGCGGCATTGGAAGCATGGCAGCGAACACAGAGCACGGGCTGGTTGTTCCTCGTCGCGCTGACGAACAGGCCGTCGTTGTCATAGCCCGCTTCACGCAGCACGTTCGAGTAAACACCAGATCCGAGATGCCGGTCGTCGTGCTTCTGCAGCACGTTGAGTTTGTAATCCCGTTCCGGATCGCAATCCCAAACCCAGCCCCCGCTCGGCCGCGCCACCGCTGGTGAACCCGAGGCGTGGCATGCGCGGCAATCCAGTCCGTCACTCACCGGCAGAGCGATGTCCGTGCTCGCCAGCAAGGTGCCTGCTCCGTTCCGGGCCACAAGTCGCATCATGGGATAGGCGTTCTTCCCGCCCTGATCGTCGATGGGCGTGATCGGAATGGCATCCGCGTGGAACCAGCGTTGCGCGGAGTCGAAGCTCATCGGCTGCGGCAGATTCGCCGGCCCGGGCATGGCGAACCCGGCCAATCCTTCATCCGGCGCAAGGGCAATTCCGTACAGCGCCTCTGCGTAGTCGTAAAAGTTTCCTTTGCCGATCGAGGTCGAGTTCCGTGACCCGCTGGCATCCGTGACCGCCTCATAGGTGACGAAGACGTCCGAGTCATTCGTCACGAGCAACCCACCTCGCATGAACTGCGCGCGAATCGTGCTGCCCGGAGGATGTAGCGAGAACACCGAGAAGTCCGTGCCCGCCGTTTCATTCACCCCTTGCGCGCTCCATCCGACCAAAGAGGCGGTGGCGGCATTGAGGCGAACTGAACTCACACAGACGAGTGCCGCACAAGTAACCGCAAAGGCACGCAGGGCGAGTCGGCATTGAAATCTGATGGTGTCCATGGTTGCCAAATATTTAGTCCGCATCTGATTGGGTTCGGGATCAAATTAGCCTGCCGTTCCTCAGAAAAGCGTTAACGGAAGATTAGGCTTTCCTAATGTCGAAAGGGTGAACTGCGACGCTCAGCGAGCAATTGTTAGGAGGGCGAACGCTCTCCGAAGGGAGCAATCATGACGCAGAATTAGAAACCTCTAATCGGCCCCTTCAAGCTTGTGCAAAGAGGGTAGGATTGATGTATGGTGTCTGGCGATCCATCTTCCGGGCCAGACCCCCCAAACCCTGCCCATGGTTGGATTCGAGAACGAACAGCATGTTTTGGACATCCCAGTGAAACCAGTCTATCAGC
>CAMCCU010000177.1 GCA_945872975.1 Pedosphaera parvula Ellin514 | reverse complement strand
GCACGGGAAGCCGGTGAAATCATCGTCGAGGTGGCGGATCGGTTGATCGGCTGGGATGCCTGCCTGGTGGATTTGCTTTCGGCGGCAGACGACCATGTTCACAGCGTGCTGCGCAAGGACATCGTCAATGGTGTGCGGGCAGATGTCACGGCGGACGACGGTGATCGTGCGCCGACCCCGCGCATGCGGCGTGTCTTCTCCCAGGGTGCGGAACTGATTCTGCGTGACACAGCAGGAGCCATCACACCGGACGGCGTCATGTTTGGCGATACTTCGCGGGCTTCGCTTTCGCTGTTGAACGTTCCGATCCGCGACGGGACTCGTTCCATCGGTCTCCTCTCCATCCAGAGCTACCAGCCGAAAGCCTACACACCCCAAGATCTGGATCTGCTCCAGGTGCTGGCTGATCACTGCAGCGGCGCTTTGCACCGCCTGCGTGCGGAGGGAGAAGTCCGGCGGCTGGCGGCCTTCCCGCAACTGAATCCCAATCCCGTGCTTGAGCTCATCTCAGACGGCACCATCAATTACTTCAACGAGGCAGCGGGACACTTGGCCCATGAACTGGGTTTCAAGCACCCGGCTGACATGTTGCCGCCGGAAACCACCGCCATCGTCCGCCAATGTCTTGATTCGGGACTCAGCAAGCAGCGGATCGAGGTGCCCTGCAACCAGCGGATCATCTCCTGGTCGTTCCATCCCATCCCCGCACAGTGCGTGGTGCATTGCTACGCGGGTGATGTGACCGAACGGCAGCAATTGGAAGGGCGGCTCCGTCAGGCGCAGAAGATGGAAGCCATCGGCACGCTGGCTGGCGGCATCGCGCACGATTTCAACAATCTTCTTGGCGTCATGCTCGGCAACGCCGAACTCGCCCGGATGGATCTCGACGACCGCCGGTCAGCGCTGATGAGCATCGATGAGATACTCAGCACCGGCCAGCGGGCCAAGGAACTGGTGCAACGCATCCTGACCTTCAGCCGGCCCCAAGAGAAGAAGCTCGAGCCAACCCAGCTTCAAACGGTTCTTGACGAGGTCGTCCGACTGCTCCGCTCGACCCTTCCCGCCGGTGTTGCTCTCACTTTCCAATCGGCGCCAGCAGTGCCAGCGGTCCAAGCCGATGCTTCCCAGATCCACCAGGTCGTCCTCAACCTCGCCACGAATGCCTGGCATGCGATGGAAGGTCAGGTCGGTCGCATCGAAATGCGGCTTGAACCCTGTCAGCTGGAGGCCGGCTTTTGCCAGGCGCACCCTGAACTTCGCCCCGGGCCGCACGTCCGCTTGTCGATTAGCGACACCGGGAAAGGCATGGATGCCATCACCCTTGGGCGCATCTTCGAGCCGTTCTTCACGACGAAGGCACCGGGTCAAGGCACCGGGCTGGGGCTGTCCATGGTTCACGGCATCATCCGTAGCCACGGTGGTGGCATCACCGTGGAAAGCGAGCCGGGGCGCGGCTCGACCTTTCATCTCTACTTCCCCGCGCTCGCGGAGAAGTTCCACGCAACTCTTCTTGAGCCGGTGACGGCGGCGACGGTTCGCGGTCGCGGCGAACACATCCTTTACCTGGACGACGAGCGGCCGCTCGTGCATCTGGCCAAGCGGTTCCTGGAACGCCTCGGCTATCGCGTCACTGGTTACACGCAGCCCGCCGAGGCGGTGGCCGCCTTCAGCACGAATCCGCAGGACTTCGATCTCGTCATCACCGACTTCAACATGCCGGGCCTTTCCGGGATGGAAGTTGCCCGACAACTGATGAGCATCCGGCCGGACGTGCCAGTGGTCATGCTCTCCGGTTTCCTTCGCGAAGCGGAGATCGACACCGCACGCGCGATGGGAATTCGGGAAGTCCTTCTGAAACCAAATACGGTCGAAGAGTTGATTTCCGTCTTAGGGCCGCTCTTGCTGGCGCGCTAGTCTGTGCCGAGCTTTCGAATCCTGCTCAGGCCAGCAGCGCCTGCACGACATTCCCATGCACATCCGTCAGGCGGTAGTCGCGGCCGCCGTGACGGAAGGTGAGCCTTTCGTGATCCATGCCGGGCAGATGAAGAATCGTCGCGTGGAAATCGTGAGCGTGAACTTTGTTTTCCACCACTGTCGAGCCGATGTCATCGGTGCTGCCGTCCACCAGCTCGATGAAGTCCACGTGATCCCAGTAGTCATTCTGCGGCCCGTCTTTGACGGCGGGCTTGGTGACATCGAGATCCGCGAACGGCCGATGGCCGTAGGCATTCGGGTCGGTGTGGCCCTCGAGTTCCGCGATGGCGACGGACTGGAGCACGTTGAACTTCTTCGCGGCGCGATTCTCCAGGAACCGGATCGCCTCCTCGCGGTTCAGCCGGTGAAAGAGCTCCCAGGTCGTGTCGCCGAGATAGAAGAACGGCTGGCCGTCGGCAGTGACGAGGAAGCGTTTGTTCTCGGAAACTTTGAGCGAAGGCAGGGCGGCTTGCGCCAGGCAGAGCGACAGCGCGAGCGCGGTGAGAACGGGCAATGGATTCATCGCGGCGAGCATGTCGCCCCCCGGCCGGCAGCGACTAGGACAAGGCAGAAGGAATTCTTGGACGAAATTTACCGCAGCACGTCGGCGCGAAATTCCTTGGGCGTGCGGCCAAACCCGCGCTTGAAGCGCTTGTCGAAATAGCTCTGGTCGGAGAAGCCCGTCGCGTCGGCAATGTCTGCGATGGAACGATCCGTCTCGCGCAGCAGCCGGGCGGCGTTCGCCAGCCGGACGTGGTTGAGATACGCCACCAGCGTCATGCCCGCGACCTGCTTGAAGTTCTTCATGAACTGCGGCGCGCTCATCCCGACAAGCCGGGCCGCCGTGTTCACGGGAAGCTTTTCGGCCGGCCGCGCGTTGATGTGGTCGAACAATTTCTTCAGCCGCAGCGACCGTTCCTGCTGCCGCATGAATTCCCACTTCAACATCTCCGACGCTCGGAAATGCCCCGCGAGGTGATAGAGCACCTGCAGGAGAAACGCCTTCGATCCGGCTTGGTGGAACGGCTGCGCTGCGCCCGCGAAATAGCACTCGAGCAACTGGGCCAGCGCGCCATGCACCGCCTTCGCCGCTCCATCCCCGCCGCGCAGGACGTGCGGGCGACGTTCGACCTTCGAGTAGAACGGCAGCAGGAATGCGTAGTCGTGCGAGGGCGAGCCCAGGCTGTAAACGAACTCGGGCAGGAAGCTGATCACCACCACGCGCGTGTCGAAGCCCGGGAAATCCACGACGTGATGAAGCTTGAGATTATCGACCACCAGCAGATCGCCGCGCCGCAATTCGACCTCCTGCTCGCCCATGCGGAAGCGCGCCGGACCATCCAGCGGCATGAACAGCTCCAGCCGGTCGTGCCACGTCGCGCCGCGCGTGTGGCGTTTGGACGTGTAGCGAAACAGCTTGATGAGCAGAGGAAATTCCTCGTCCAGCTCGACGGCGTATTGGCCACGTCCGTCGAGTTGCGATGCGATGTCGTGGGGCTCGAAGCGCAGCCTTGATGCGGTGCTGCAGAGGGTTTGCCATGCCTTCATCGAGCGCCTCCACTCCGCAGTTGGATGGCGGTAGCCAGGGACGGGAACATCGCTCTGGCGATCGCGATCGAGATGTTCCACGCGCACGCTGGATGGTTGAACATGGCGGGGAGAGTGGCCGATTCTGGATCAAGGTTCAACTCTGAGCCATCAGATGAATGTGTTCGGTAGAGCAGGTGCAGCGGACGGATTGAAGAAGGTCAGCCCGCCACGCCGGAAGAGATTTGCGTTTTACGTTCCCGGTTTTATTCCTACCGTGGGCGGCTGTGCCGGATGTTTCCACCATCGTGTTCGCGGCGACAGGCGTGTTGTTCATCGGCCTGTCGAAGGCGGGCTTTGGCGGCGGGCTGGGAATGCTGACGACGCCATTATGCGTGCTGGCATTCGGCGTGGGCGGCCGTGACCCCAGCTTCGCCATCGGCACGCTGCTGCCGTTGCTATGCGCGGGGGATGCCTTTTCGCTCTACCACTACTGGGGGAAATGGGAGCGCAAAAACCTGCTCTATCTGCTGCCTGGCGTCGTCGTGGGCGTAGTGGCGGGACTGGGCTTGATCGGGAGCTTCTCGCCGCGCCAGTTGAACATCGCCATCGGCGTGCTTGCCATTTCGTTCGTCGCGTTTCAATTCATCAAGGCCGCCATCTTCCGCGCCGAAGGGGCGTTCGCGCCGAATCATCGCATCGGAATTCCATGCGGCATCGGTGCCGGCCTCACCTCCACTTTCGCGCACGGAGCCGGGCCGGTTGTGAGTCTGTTCCTGATCCCACAGCAGATGCCGAAGGAGATTTACGTGGGCACGACGGTGCTGGTCTTCACCTGGATCAACTGGATCAAGATGCCGTTCTTCGTGGCGCAAGGAGTCGTCACACGGGAAACGCTGCTCACGGGACTTTGCTACCTGCCGTTGATCCCGGTCGGCGTGTGGACGGGTGTTTGGCTGAACCGAAAGTTCTCGGAGAAGCTCTTCCTGCGACTGGTCTATGGCTTCACGCTGCTCACCGCCGTGCAGCTGATCTTCAACTTCGATCTCGCCCGGCTTTTCCGCTGAACCTGGTAAGAGCAGTTGGAACAGCCGCGAAAGAACGCAGAGAACGCAGAGAAAAGAAGCTGGAGTCAAAACGATGCCGGCCTCTGGCCTCGCCCGCCGTGGCTCGCGTCCGTGAATGAAAACCTGCTCTGTGCTCTTTGCGTTCCTTCGCGGCCAATTCAACTGTCGGCTTTTCCGCTGAAGAGCGGCGCGGCGCGGCGGTCAGCTCAGCCGACTTTCGAAGTCTGCAGCAGGTCGCGGCTGTGCATGATGTGGACGCCGGCCTCCCTCATTTCGTCGATGGCGTTCAGGGATTCGTCCGGTTTGAAATTCCATGCGCGACAGGCGTCCTCGATCAGATACGTCTTGAAGCGGAGCGAGACGGCATTCAGCGCCGTCGCCTTCACGCAATGATCCGTGCCGAGCCCGAGCACGTACACTTCCTTGACCTTCCGTTCCTTGAGGTACTCGTAAAGACCCGTGCCGTGGGACTGATCTTGATCGAAGAACGCGCTGTAACCATCCACCTCCGCATCCGTGCCCTTGCGGAGAACCTTGTTCACGCGATTCAGCATCAGGCTCGAGGTCAGCTCCGAGCCGCGCGTGTTCTGGATACAGTGCGTGCGCCACAGGGTCTGCGGCTGCTTCTTGAGCACCACGACCTCACCCGGCTCGCGACCCGGATGATTCGCCGCGAAACTTTTGTGGTTCGCGGGATGCCAGTCCTGCGTGGCCACCACCAGCTTGAAACAGCCTTCGAGTTGATTGGCGATAGGGACAATGGCATCGCCTTGAGGCACGGGTATTGAGCCGCCGGCCAGGAAATCATTCTGTAAATCTACGAGCAGCAACACTTTCATTTGTGTCGTTCAGCATAACTGGAACAGCGATGGACGGGAAGAAGTCGTTCACATATTCAGCCTGCGCATGCGAGCAGGGGCGTGGCGGACGAAACTTTTTCCTGCCTTGGCGTCTCGACCGGGATACTGTCGGGCGCGTTCCGAACCCATGAGCATCGCGCCACCAGAAGAGCTGCTGAAGATCCTGCGCCATACGCCGGCGCTGGCCCAGGCTTACCTCGTCGGCGGCTGCGTGCGCGATGCGCTGGCGGGACATCCGAATCACGACTTTGACATCGAAGTCTTCGGCGTCAGCTACGAGCAGCTCGTCGCAGACTTGAGCCGCTGGGGCCGCACCGATCTGGTGGGGCGCTCCTTCGGCGTGGTGAAGCTGACCACCGCAAGCGGCGAGATGTATGATTTCAGCATCCCGCGTCGCGACTCGAAAGTAGCGCCGGGGCACAAGGGATTTGAGGTGGTGTTCGATCCCGCCATCACCCCGCAGGAAGCCGCCGCGCGCCGTGACTTCACGATCAACGCGCTGATGTTCGATCCGCGCCGTGGCGAGGTGCTGGACTTCTTCGGCGGCCAGGAGGACTGGCGGCAACGCTGTCTCCGCCACACCAGCGAGGCGTTCGTGGAAGATCCGTTGCGAGTCCTGCGCGGGATGCAGTTCGCCGCGAGGTTCGATCTGATCATCGCACCGGAAACCGCCGCGCTCTGCCGTCGCATCAAGGCGGGCTATTGCGAGCTCGCCGTTGAGCGCGTGCGCGAAGAGTGGTTCAAGTGGGCGGCGAAGAGCACGGTGCCTTCGCGCGGCCTGCAACTGCTCGTGGCGACGGGGTGGGTGGAGCATTTCCCGGAAGTTCAGGCGCTCATCGGCACGCCGCAGGATCCGGAGTGGCATCCGGAAGGGGACGTGTTCGTGCATACGAGCCATTGCCTGGATGCGCTGGTGAAGCTGCCGGCATGGAAATCCGCGACGGAAGAGCTGCGCATCATTCTCTCGATGGCCGTGCTCGCGCATGATTTCGCGAAGCCGCAGACGACGCACGAAGCGATGCGCGACGGACGGATGCGCATCGTCTCGCCCGGTCACGAGGAGGCGGGCGGGCCATTGGCGGAGTCGTTCCTGAACCGCATCAACGCGCCGAACGCGATCCGCGAACGGGTGATTCCGCTGGTGATGAATCACCTCGCGCACATGCAGACGGAGAGCGATCGCGCGGTCCGCCGGCTGGCCAAGCGCTTGGAACCGGCAACCATTGAGGAGCTCATTGTGGTGATCACGGCGGATCAATTCGGCCGCCCGCCGCGACCGCAGGAAATCTCCGATGGGGTGCGAGCGCTGCAAGCGCGGGCGGGCGAGCTGAAGGTGGAATCCAGCGCACCGCAACCGATCCTGATGGGCCGCCACCTCCTGGAGCTGGGGATGCGGCCGGGACGTGAACTGGGCGTGCTGCTCGCCGCCGCGTTCGAAGCGCAGCTTGAGGGGAAGTTTTTCGATCTGCCTCAGGGCTTGCGCTGGCTGGCGGCGGAACCGGGGTTGACGCTGCCCGATGAAGTTCGGCAGCGACTGGCGAGTTGATGGATGATCACAGGCGGAACAGTTGCGCGCCTCTTTGCTTTCGCCATCCTTGAATCCACGCGGTGGCTCGTGAGAAGGTGCCGCGCAGTCACCGGAGCTTTGTAGGACGCGACAGGATTGCGATCCGAGAACTCACATTCTGTTCCGCTTGGAATGCTCCGGGACGCGCATCAGGAATTTATTTGCATGAAACTTCTCCAGCTCCTCCTCCCGTGTCTTCTAGGTTTTCCGGCGTTCACTTTCGCCGCCTCGCCGCCCTTCCGGGCCGGTGCCCACGCGGTGGACATCGGGCCCACCGGATTTCCCGTCCGCGTGAACGCCATGTTCACCGAGCGTTCGGCGGACAAGGTCGTTGATCCTCTCTTCGCGAAGGCGCTCGCGCTGGATGACGGCACGACGCGACTCGTGTTGTGCGTCGTCGATACGTGCATGATGCCGCGCGACCTCATCGACCGCGCGAAGGCCGACGCCAGCAAGGCCACCGGAATTCCCACGGAACGAATGCTGGTCTCCGCCACGCACACTCATTCCGCGCCATCGGCGATGGGATGTCTGGGCAGCCGCGTGGACCCCGCTTACGCGGCGTTTCTGCCGGGGCGCATCACAGCGGCGATCGTCGGCGCGGTCGAGCGACTGGTGCCTGCGCGCATCGGCTGGGCGCAGATGGATGACTGGGAACACACCTTCAACCGCCGCTGGATTCGTCGTCCGGACAAAATGCTTACGGACCCGTTCGGCCAGCGCAACGTGCGCGCGAACATGCATCCCGGCCACGAAAGCCCCGACGCCGTCGGCCCGAGCGGTCCGGTCGATCCGCAGCTCTCCGTGCTCGCGGTGCAACGCGCCGATGGCAAGCCGCTCGCGCTCCTCGCGAATTACTCGATGCACTATTACGAGTCCGCGCTGCTTTCGTCTGATTACTACGGTCGCTTCGCGCGCCACGTTGCGACCATGCTCGGGGCGGATGACTCCTTCGTCGGCATCATGTCACAGGGCACGAGCGGCGACCTGATGTGGATGGATTACGGCGCGCCCCGGCGCCAGATCGGTTACGACGCCTACGCAAAGGAGATGGCTCAACGCGTCACGGACTTGGTGCACGGGATCAAGTGGCAGGAGTCGGCGCCGCTGAAGATGGCCGAGCGCAAACTGGAACTCGGCTATCGCGTGCCGGATGAAAAGCGCCTCGCCTGGGCGCGCGAAATGGCCGCGAAGCTCGGCGAGAAGCTCCCGCAATCGCAGGCGGAGATTTACGCACTCGAAGCCATTTACCTCCACGAACGCCCGCGCACGGAGTTGAAAGTTCAGGGGTTGAGCATCGGCGATCTCGGCATTGCCGCGCTGCCGAACGAGGTCTTTGCCATCACGGGTTTGAAGCTGAAGCGGCGCAGCCCGTTCGCCGCGACTTTCAACATCGAACTCGCCAATGGTGCCGAGGGCTACATCCCGCCGCCGGAACAGCACCATCTCGGCGGCTACACCACCTGGGCCGCGCGCACCGCCGGACTCGAGACCAACGCCGAGCCGAAGATCGTCGAGGCGCTCCTCGGCCTGCTGGAACAGGTCGCGGGGAAACCACGCCGACCGTTCATCGAGCGGCACGGCCCCTATGCCGAAGCCGTGCTGGCCGCCAAACCGTCCGCCTACTGGCGCCTGAATGAAATGTCCGGCCCGACGGCCCACGACGCCACGGGCGCGAACCGCAACGCGACCTATGAAAATGGCGTCGCCTTCTTTCTCCCCGGCGCGGGCAGCGGCACTGGCATTTCTCCGCAACCGCAACTCACGCCGTCAAAATTCTCCGACCCCGGTCAGATCAACCGCGCCGCGCATTTCGCGGGCGGACGCCTGCGCGCGAACGTGCCGCTCGGCGAGAATTACTCCGTCGAGCTGTGGCTGTGGAACGGACTGCCCGCTGGCGTTCGCGCCGTGACGGGCGTGGTGTTCGCCCGTGGTGAAGGCCAGGGTGACTCGCTCGGCATCACCGGCCAGAGCGGCGCTCTGCCCGGCCGGCTCTATTTCCAGAACGGAGCGGGGCCGACGCTCGTTGGTAAATCCGAGCTCGCATTGAAGGACTGGCACCATGTCGTGCTCGTCCGCGCCGGCCGCAAAGTCACCGCCCATCTTGACGGGGAAGCGAATCCTGAAATCAGCGGCGAAACCGGACCCGCCGCCCAGGCCGCACCGCTTTATTTCGGCGGCGATGCCGACAGCCCGTTTCGTTTCGAGGGCCGGCTTGATGAAATCGCCGTCTTTGACCGCGCCCTGAGTTCGGCCGAAGTGGCGGCCCACTGGCAGGCCGCCGGACTCGCCGAACAGCGCGCCGCCGCCGCTGCCGAGCGGGCCCGCGAGGCGAAGCAGATCGCCAGCCGGGCGCAGCCGCCGCAGTTTCCCGCCAGTTACTCCAACGCGATTCTGGCGCTCAAGCCTGCGGTCTATTGGCACCTGAACACTCCGGATGCCCGCCCGGTTCCCGATGCCTCGCCGAACCAAACCGCCGGCGCAATCGAAGGCGGTGTCAGCCTTTCCGCCGAAGCCTTCGCCACCTTCAACGGCGGGCGCATCGCGGCGAACCTGCCGAAGCCGGCCGGCGCCCTTTCCGTTTCCTGCTGGTTCCGCAACAACACCGCTAACACCGCCCGTCCGGTCACGGCCTACTTTTTCTCGCGCGGCCCGAAGTTGCACAAGCTCGCTCCGGGCGACCATCTCGGCGTCGGCGGCAGTCACCTGCCCGGCGTCGCGGGCCGGCTGATTTTTTTCAACGGCAACGAACGCGATCAGCTCGTCAGCGGCCGGACGGTCATTCCGCCGGGGACGTGGAATCACGTCGTGCTCGTGCGCGACACCGGGCGCGTCACGGCGTGGTTGAATGGAAAGCCCGAGTTCGAGGGCGCGGCGGAC
>CAMCCU010000176.1 GCA_945872975.1 Pedosphaera parvula Ellin514 | reverse complement strand
CATCTTCCGGCTTTTCAAGCCTTGGGGGCTGTCGTAGCTTCTGCGCCACTCTTGGACCATGCCGAGCGTTTACATCAAGACTTACGGTTGCCAGATGAATGAGCGCGACAGTGAAGCTGTCGCCGCCCAACTCGTCGCCAAGGGCTATTCCCTTGCGCCCTCCGAGGAAACCGCGGATGTCGTGCTGCTGAATACATGCAGCGTCCGCGACATGGCCGAGCGCAAGGCCATCGGCAAGATGACCACGCTCGTCGGCCAGGCGAAGAAGAAGCGACCGGACCAGATTCTCGGCTTCATGGGCTGCATGGCGCAAAGCCGCGGCCAGGAGCTCATCGACCGCCTGCCGGACGTGGACCTCGTCATCGGCACGCAGAAGTTTCATCGCACCGCCGACTATCTGGACGACATCTTCGCCGGACGCCGCGAGAAGATCGTCGATGTCGCCGAGGAGGCGAAGAGCGAGGCGAAGATTCGCGAACACATTCTCGGAAGCGGCAGCGAGCAGGGCGTGACGGCGTTCGTCAGCATCATGCAAGGCTGCAACCAATACTGCACCTTCTGCATCGTGCCCTACACGCGCGGCGAGGAACGCAGCCGGAGCATCGACGACATCGTGAGCGAATGCCGCGAACTCGTCGCACGCGGCGTCCGCGAGATCACGTTGCTCGGCCAGATCGTCACGAGCTTCGGCAAGCGCGACGTGCCCGCCCGAGACGGCGTCAGCGCGTTCGTCCAGTTGATCGAAGCAGTCCATGAGATCGAGGGCCTGGAGCGGATTCGCTTCACCTCTCCGCATCCGAAAGGCTACGGCGATGATCTGGTCGAGGCCTACGCGCGCCTGCCTAAGCTCGTCGAAAGCGCGCACATCCCGGTGCAAAGCGGCAGCGACCGGCTGTTGAAGGCGATGCACCGCGGGTACACGCGCGAACGCTTCATGGGCATTATCGGGAAGCTGCGCCGCGTGAAGCCGGAGATGGGAATCACGACGGATGTCATTGTGGGCTTTCCAGGCGAGACGGAGGAAGACTTCGAGCAAACGTTGTCGCTCGCTCGAGAGGCGGATTTCGACAACGCGTATATCTTCAAATACAGCCCGCGCAAGGACACGCCCGCCGCCACGATGCCGGACCAGCTCCCGACTGAGGTGAAGGAAGAACGCAACGAGCGTCTGCTCACGCAGCTCAACAACCAGGCCGCGCGACGCTATGAAGCGCTGGTCGGCCAGACGACGCAAATCCTCGTCGAAGGCCCGAGCAAGCGGAACGCCGCCCGCATGATGGGCCGGACGCGCTGCGGCAAGATCGTGGTGTTCGACGGCTCCAGCCGGCATCGCGGCCAGTTGATGGACGTGAAGATCACGCGGGCTGGATCATTCACACTCTACGGCGACCCGGCGATTTTGAACCTAGATTGATCCTGTGACCTCTCGCTTTTAACTCAACATCATGTCCTCCCTGAAACTCTCCACGATCGCGATCGTCCTCGGACTGCTCTACGCGGCGCCCAACATCTACGGGATGCTGAAGCCCGCCGCCTTCGCCGCCGCCGCACGGAAATTTCCACGCTACACGCCAATCGGTTACGTGCTGATGCTCGCGGCGACGACGTGGTTCATCTATTACCTGAGCCTGGAGACGGTGTCGGACTTCGCGCACATGAAGCGGTTCCTTTATGTCTTCTTCGGGGCCGTCGGCATCGGAGCCGCCATCTTCGTGCGTGACTTCCTGCCGGTGCGCGGCTTCGCGTGTCTCCTGCTGTTGACCGCCAAGCTTGTCACCGACAGCGCGCGCCTGGTCGAGTCGGACTGGCGTCTGGTGCTCGTGACGTGGGCCTACGTCTGGATCATCACCGGGATGTGGTTCACCATCTCGCCCTGGCGTCTGCGCGACTGGATCGATTGGAGCACGGCCAGCGAAACGCGGACGCGGATGTTCAGCGGATTGCGCGCGGCGTTCGGGCTGTTCGTCATGGTGCTGGGGTTCACGGTGTTCAAGTAAGTCATGCAAGTGCCGTTATCATGGAGTCGTGACTGCCATGAGAATTGCACTGTTGTTGACCGGCCTGCTGGCGTTGCTGGCGGCTGGATGCACCGAGAAGGAAGCTGCGCCGCCGGTCCATACCGAAAAGGAGAAGCAGATCATCCGCTTTGCAACGAAAGCGGTGAACCAGTTCGACGACTGGGCGGACCGCGCGGAGTTCAAGCTGCAGCGTCGCCAAAATCTTTGGTACGTCACTGCCTGGCGCGTGGAACATCCCGAAGCCAAGGGCAACATGCGCTACGTCCCCTGGGGTCGGCGCGAAATGATCATCGACGACACCGGCAAGCTCCTCAGCTACTCCAACGACAAGTAGCGGGAGCCATCGAGCGTTCGTTTCAACCAGCCAATCGGCGGTCGTAACATGGCTGGCAAGATCCTCGTTATTCGCGGCGGAGCCATCGGAGACTTCATCCTCACGCTTCCCGTCTTCACCGCGCTGCGCTCCCACCTGCCACAAGCCAGCCTTCACGTCCTCGGCTACGCGAACGTCGCGCAACTGGCCGTCGCGGGTGGATTGGTCGATAAAGTCCGCCCCATCGAATCCCGCGCGCTCGCCGGGTTCTTCGCACGGAACGGAACGCTGACTCAAGAGTTGCAGGACTACTTCGCCAGCTTCGCCGTCATCATCTCGTATCTCTACGATCCGGATGAGTTCTTCCAATCCAACGTCGCGCGCTGTTCCAAGGCGCAATTCATCGTCGGACCGCATCGTCCCGATGACCGCGCCGGCATCCACGCGAGCGAGGTTTTCCTCAAGCCGCTCGAACGCCTCGCCGTCTTTAATGCCGATCCGGTGTCCCGACTGACACTCGCCCATCGCCCATCGCCCATCGCCTCAAGCCTGGCTTTGCATCCTGGCAGCGGCAGCGAGCGGAAGAATTGGCCGGAACAAAAATGGGCTGAACTCCTGGAACGCCTTGTCGCGGCCAGTGACGCACGATTGCTGCTTGTCGGCGGGGAAGCGGAGGGCGATCGACTGGAGCGTCTGGCATCGCGTCTGCCACCGCACCGCGTCGAGGTGGCTCGCAACCTTCCGCTCACCGAACTCAGTAGGCGGCTCATGGCGTGCGCCGCCTTTGTCGGGCACGATTCCGGCATCACTCACCTCGCGGCAGCATTGGGAATTCCCGGAATGGCGCTTTGGGGGGAGACCGTTCGGGAAGTCTGGGCACCAAGAAATCCAAACTTGGAAATCCTCGCCCACGAAAGCGGCCTCGCCGGACTGGAGACGGATACTGTCTTCACCGCGCTCGAGAAACTACGCCGCTCGACGCTGGCGGCTGGTTGACTCAGTCGCGCTTTTCGAGCGCTTCCTTGAAGAACTGTTTCCAACCATCAACCCGCCCCGCCAGATCCAGGGCAGCCAGATACTCCATGCTCACCGGCTGCGGATTGAGCCCGCATTCGCTCGGACCCTTCTTGGCAATCGTGTTCGCGACATGCACCGCCGTCAGCGCAGAGAAGTTCTGACGCTTGGCCAGGGTCGGCCGGTGATGAAACGCCACCGCTTCCACAACGCCAGTGGAAAGCCCCCACGTGCTGAGCAGATAGCCGCCAAGCTCTGCGTGTGAGGCGCTGAAGACCTGATATTCCTGCTCCCAGAGCGTCAGCTTTTTCTGGCGGCCCTGCCGGATGTTTTCCTCGAGCTGCGAGGGCAGATTCGCCGCCAGCACCAGCTTGCCCATGTCGTGCAGCAATCCGGCGATGAACGCTTCGTCGGTGGTCGTGCGGTCCGCCTCTTCAAATTCGCAAAGGCGCTTGGCCAGCACGCCCGTTGTCCAGCTGTGCTTCCACAAATTCTCAACGCTGAACTCCTTCAACCGCACCTGGCTGAATTGCGAGAACACCTGCAATGACAACACGAGCGCCCGCAGCGTCTCTGTTCCGAGGAACATCGCGGCTTCGGACGGATGGGTGACTGGACGGCCCAAGCCGAAGAAGGCGGAATTCACCAGCGTCAGAATCTTCGCGCTCAGCCCCATGTCCTTCGCCACAATCTCGCCGGCGCGCTCCAGCGATGGGTCCTCGGACTTCAGCTCCTGCATGAGTTCCGTGTAGATGTTGGGCAAGACCGGCAGGGAACGAATCCCGCTCGCCAGCCGTTTCAAGTTCTCATCGGTCAAAAATTCCTGGGAGGCAAACGTGCGCGCTATGACCGCTCTCAACACCTTGGGATCGCATGGCTTGGTGAGAAGCTGGTGGACCGCCGCCTTCACCTGCTGGATCGCCTGCCGCTCCGGCGGCGTGATCAGTCCAAGCCGGAGCGTGGTCGGGGACGCATCCATCATGGTCTTAAACAGCCCAGGCGCGTCAATTCCCGGTGCCTGCAAGTCCACCACAGCCGCATCGAAAGAAGTTTTCTCGAGCGCCGTGAGGCCCTGCCGGACATTCGAAACGAATTCCAACCGCCACTTGTCCGACATGTCGCGCAATCCCTCGCGGATGCTGCCCGTATCCTCGGGAGACAGGGCGATGAAGAGAATGGCCCGTTGACTCGAGCCCTCGGCAGGTTGCGTTTCAGAGGTTGGCATAATCCATTACACGTGTTTGAAACCGCGTTGAAAAACTATCAACGCTCTATCATCCCGCAGCAAGCCAGGGGATGAGCTGAAAACTGGCTGGCAGATCCTGAGAGTCAAGACCACGCCTTACAAAAAGTTAAAACCGCACGCATCACCTTCTTCAACGGACGATAAGCGCTCCCAGTTTAGCCATTCTTTTTCCCGTCTCTTCCCCCCCCGCTGCCAGGAAACTCCCAAGCCTTGCCCCAGCCCCTGACACGGACTGTTCAGCCGAACGCGGCTACCCCTTCGGCACGACAACCACCTCCACCTCGTTCTTCCGAAGCGACTTCAGTATCTCCGCCGGCACCAGCATATCCGTCACGATGACATCCGCCGCGTCCAGCCCGCACAGCTTCGAGATGCTCTGTCGGCCGAACTTCGACGAGTCGATGCAGAAGATGACTTTGCGCGCCGCCTGAATCATCGCGTGCTGAATCTCAATCAGCAGGCCGTGGGAATTCGTGATGCCTTCCGCCGTGATACCGCCACAACTCATGATCGCCACATCCGCCCGAATCTTGCCAAAAGCTTCCACCGCCAGCGGCCCGACCAGAACGCCCAGCCGCGGGTAGATCACCCCGCCGCTGACCACGACCTCAAGCTTGTTCGCGGCGGCAAAGAGATTCGCGACAGGAAGTGAGTTCGTAAAAATCTGCGGCGTCTTCGCCTCCAGATAACGCGCGGCGTGATAGCAGGTCGTTCCCGCATCGATGATGATGGTCTGGTTCGGCTGGATAAGCTCGGCGCAAGCCTTGCCAATGGCCTCTTTCTCATCCAGTTGATGCGTGTCCCGGGCCGAAAACGTGAATTCGTCTGACTTGGGGTTTACCAATCGCGCCCCGCCGTGCGTGCGCCTCGCCGTGCCCTTGCCCTCCAGTACGCCCAAATCCCGCCGGACGGTTGATTCCGAGGTGTCCACCAGCTCGGACAGTTCCGACAAAGACGCGAACTCCACCTTCGTCAGATGTTCCTCAATCCGCTTCTGCCGTTCTTCCGCCTGCATGTCTAGCAAGACCTTGGAAGGTCTTGGAAGATATTGCAAGAATTCGTTTGACGTATTCCGGCTTCGGCGGAAGTATTCCCTCCCGATGTCAGCCGCCTTGTCATCTCCGCCGCACCGCGCCGTGGTCGAACACCTCGTGCGCCAATCCGTCTATTCCCGCCTCGGCAAACCGCTGCCTCGCGCCGCCTCTGCGCCCGCACCGCTTGTCGTGAACATCAGCGCGCGCCATTGCCACCTCACGCAGGAGGCCGTCGAGGCGCTCTTCGGCAAGGGTCACCAGCTCCAGGTTCACAAGTGGCTGTATCAGGAAGGACAGTTCGCCGCGAAGGAGACCGTGACGCTCGTCGGCCCACGCAGCCGCGTGATCTCCAATCTCCGCATCCTCGGTCCCTGCCGGACTTTGAACCAAGTCGAACTCGCCTACACGGACGGCATCGCGCTCGGCTTTGATTTGCCGCTTCGCGCTTCCGGCAACATCAAGGGCACTCTCGGTGGGATGCTCATGGGGCCGGCTGGATTTTTTGAGATGCCGGACGGCATCATCCGCGCGTTGCGCCATGTCCACATGCACCCGACGGACGCGGACTACCATGGCGTGAAAGCGGGTGACAAGATGCACCTGAAGATCGGCGGCCCCTGCGCCATCTCGCTCGATGAACTGCTCGTGCGCGTGGACAACAGCTTCAAGCTCGAAGTCCACATCGACACCGACGAAGGCAACGCCTGCAACCTCCAGCCCGACACGCCGTGCGAGCTGGTGAAATAAAATGATTTTCCAAGACTCCATCACTCCATAACTCCAATCCCATCTATGAGCGAAGCAATCGGCATGATTGAAACCAAGGGCTACACGGGCAACGTGGAAGCCACCGACGCGATGGCCAAAGCCGCCAACGTCTCCATCTCCAAAACCATCGCCATCGGCGGCGGACTCATCACTGTCATCTGCCGCGGCGACGTCGCGAGCGTGAAAGCCGCCGTGGACGCCGGCAGCAAGGCCGCCAGCAAAGTTGGCGAACTCGTTGCCAGCCACGTCATCGCCCGTCCGCACGACGACCTCGCAAAGGCTTTCCTCGGCGATGTCGCGCCCGTCGCGAAGAAATAATTCACCCATTACGTTTCACGTTTTACGCATTAACTACTATGGCAAACCAAGCTATCGGAATGATCGAGTGCAAGGGCCTCTGTGCGCTCTTCGAAGCCGTTGACGCCGGGCTCAAGTCCGCAAACGTCACGTTCACCGGCTGGGAAAAAGTCGGCTCCGGCTACGTCACCGCCTTCTTCAAGGGCGATGTCGCCAGCGTGAAAGCCGCTGTGGACGCCGGTGCCGCCGCCGCTTCCCAAGTCGGCCAGATCGTCAGCGTGCAGGTCATCCCCCGCCCGCATGAAGGTCTCGCCGGTCTCGGCAAGTGGCTCGTGCAGTGATCTCATAATCTTAATCCTACTCTTACTCATAATCCCTCAACGGAGATTAGGATTAAGAGAAAGATTAGGAGTAAGACCTGGATGAAGATCCTCATCGCCAACATCGGTTCCACGTCGCTCAAGTGGCGCTTGTTCGACTTCTCGAACGGCGCCGAGACGCTCCTGCACAAGGGCGGCTTCGAGCGCGTGACCGATTATTCCAAGGCGATTGAGGATTGCCTCGCGCAGCTCAAGGAAGCCAAGGCCATCGCCAGCGAGAACGAGCTGACCGCCGTCGGCTTCAAGACCGTCATCGCGAAAAACGTCACCGGCTGCGTGCGTCTCGATGAGCGCGTGCTGAAGGCGATGGAGGATTACAACGGGCTCGCGCCCGCGCACAATCCGCCCTACATCACCGGCATCCGCCTCTTCGCCAAACGCGTGCCCAGCGTGCCGCTCGTCGGGCTCTTCGAGACTGCGTTCTACCAGTTCGCGCCCGAGGCCATAATGCGTTACGCCGTTCCCGAAGCATGGCACGCTATCGGTGTGCGACGCTGGGGGTTTCATGGTGCCAGCCACAAGTTCATCGCCGAACGCAGCGCCGAACTGCTCGACCGCAAAGACGTCGCCCGGCGCGCGCAGAACCTCTACGTGGACAGCGGCAAGTCGCCGGTCGAAGGCGCGCCGTTCCGCGTCATCTCCTGTCACCTCGGCGGCAGCTCGAGCATCACGGGCATCGTCAATGGCGTCGCCATCGGCAACAGCCTTGGCATGAGCCCGCAGTCCGGTCTGCCGCACAACAACCGCGTCGGCGACCTCGACGCCGAAGCACTGCCCTACGTCGTCAAGACGCTCGGCCTCTCCCTCGAGGAAGCCCAGCGCCAGTTCTCAAAAGAAGGCGGCTTGAAAGGCTTGGCCGGCGGAATCTCGAACGACATCCGCGACATCCAGGACGCTGCGTCGAAAGGCGATGCCAAGGCCCAGCTTGCGATCGACGTCTTCATCAGCGAAGCGCGCCGCTGGATTGGCGGCTATTTCTTCCAGATGAACGGTGCGGACGCCATCGTCTTCACCGCCGGCATTGGCGAGAACCGCGCTGAACTGCGCGCCGCCATCTGCGCGAATCTCGACCAGCTTGGCATCGTCCTCGACGCCGAGAAGAACGCCGCAACCCGCGCCACCGAAGCTGTCATCAGCGCCGCGAACTCGCGCGTCAAAGTCCTGGTGATCCCGACGAACGAAGAGCTCGTCGTCGCCCGCGAAACCAAACGGCTGTTGGAGAAGCCATGAAAAAGCTCACCAATCTCTTCGACAAGAACCGCGCCTGGTCCGAGGCCATGCGCCAGCGCGAGCCGGAGTTCTTCGCCAAACTCTCGCGCCAGCAATCGCCCGAGTACCTCTGGATCGGTTGCAGCGACAGTCGCGTTCCGGCGAACCAGATCGTCGGCCTGCTGCCCGGTGAAATTTTCGTCCATCGCAACATCGCGAACGTTGTCGTTCACACCGACTTGAATTGCCTGTCGGTCGCGCAGTTTGCCGTGGATGTCATCAAGGTTCGCCACATCATTGTCTGCGGTCACTACGGCTGCGGCGGTGTGCGCGCTGCATTGCGCGAAGATCGGCATGGACTCGTGGACAACTGGCTCCGCCACATTCAGGACGTGCGCGACAAGCACGCTCCGCTGCTCAAAACGCTCGACAACGAGGTCGAGCGCGTGGACCGCCTCTGCGAGCTGAATGTCATCGAGCAGGTGCTCAATGTCTGCCAGACCAGCATCGTGCGCGACGCGTGGCAGCGTGGTCAGGACCTCACCGTCCACAGTTGGATCTACGGCCTGCACGACGGCCTTATCCGAAACCTCGGCATGGCCGTGGGTTCGTGGAAGGAAGTCGAACCCGCGCACCGCAAGGCGGTCGCCGCACTCGGCAAGCCCGCCGGGAAAGCGCCGACGAAAAGGAAGCCGACCCTTTTATTTCCGCTCAAAGCTCAACGCAAAACACTGAACTGAATCGTGGCTCAGGCACCTAAACTAATTGGCAGCGCGCCCGTCCTCCTCGTGGCGGAGGTGGTGAAGGCCGCCAATTACTACCGCGACCAGCTCGGCTTCGCTTACGACCGGTTCTGGAACGAGCCGCCGGACTTTTGCATGGTCAAGCGCGACGGGTTCATCGTGATGCTGGCGCAGGCTTGCGCGGGGACGCAGTTGCTGCCGCACTGGAAAGTCGTGCATCAAATGTGGAACGCCTACTTCTGGTGCGATGATGTGGAGTCGTTGCACGCCGAGTTCGTGAAGCGCGGCGCGCGCATCGATTACGGACTCGGGATCAAGCCTTACGGCATCAAGGAATTTGGCATCCAGGATCTCGACGGGCACGATATCGCCTTCGGACAAAAGATTTGAACCACTCAACACTCAACGCAAAACACTGAACTGACTTATGGCACAACAAGCAATTGGCATGATTGAAACCCGCGGCCTCGTCGCGCTCGTCGAAGCAACTGACGCGATGCTCAAGGCGGCAAACGTCGAACTCATCGGTCCCATGGTCCAGGTCGGCAACGCGCTCGTCACCGCCACGGTGGTCGGCGATGTCGCCGCCGTGAAGGCCGCGACCGACGCTGGCGCCCAGGCCGTCAAGGCTATCAAGGGCGAACTCGTGAGCGTGCACGTCATCGCGCGCCCGCATAACGACGTGGAAGCCGTGCTGCCGAAGAAGAAGTAAAACGTGAAACGCAAAACGTAATCTCCCGCCCTGCGGGTCACCTTTACGTTTTACGAATTACGTTTCACGCACTACGCACCCTATGTTCCTCGCCCGCGTCGAAGGTTCGGTCGTCTCGACCAAGAAAGAGGCCAGCATGAACGGCCGCAAGCTGCTCCTGCTGCGCCCCCAATTGGTGGACGA
>CAMCCU010000175.1 GCA_945872975.1 Pedosphaera parvula Ellin514 | reverse complement strand
CTGCCCAACTCCACCACGATGTATCTCACCTCGCTCGTGCTGATGCTTCTCTCCACCGCCTACTTCCTGGTCTGGGGCAAGTCCGGCAAAAGCACCGCGCCCACCGTGCTCGTTCTATTGATCGCCGGCGCGCTGGGTTACAGCGGACTCCGCGCGGGCGCGTGGCAAAGCACGTCCTCCATCGAACTCTTCCGCAGTAACTCGAACTTCGGCCTGCTCCAGGTCATCCAGCAGAAGGACGGCGCGCATCGTTACTACCTGAACGATTACCTCACGCAAAACACTTACGACACGAACCTCCAGCAGAGCATCTCCATGTTCACCTACATGCTGCACGATCTTGCCCGCGCCTATGCGCCGAAGACCGAGGACGTGCTCTGCATCGGCATGGGCATCGGCATCGTGCCGATGAGCTTCGCGAAGGAAGGCGTGAAGGTCGATGTCGTGGAAATCAACCCGGACGTCGTTCCCATTGCCGAACGCTTCTTCAACTTCGACTCCTCCAAGCTGACGCTGCACCTCCAGGACGGACGCTACTTCGTCAATCGCTCCACGAAGCAATACGACGCCATCATCCTCGATGCGTTCCTTGGCGACTCCTGTCCGTCCCATCTCATGACCCGCGAAGCCTTCGCCGGAATGCGCCGTATCCTCAAGCCCGAGGGAGTGCTCGTGATCAACACCTTTGCCGATCCGGATTTGAAGGAAGATTTCTTCTCCGCCTCGCTCTACAAGACGCTCACGAACACCTTCACCAGCGTACGCCTCCATCACGGTCGCAATGGCAACACGCTCTTCGTCGTCTCCGCACGCCCCGAGCTTTCCATCCTGCACCCACCCACCTTCGATCATGTCTGGTCCGGTTGCCGTGAACAGGTGAAGGACGCCTTCGCCACGCTGCGCGAGCCGAACCTCGACCACGGCCTCGTGCTGACGGACGACTACAACCCCGTCGAGTTCTACGACGCCGCCAACCGCGAGAGCCTGCGCCGGAACCTCGCCCTCGGTGCGAAGATGCGCTGAGGCCAGCCTCAGCTCAGCGTTCGCCTGACTGGGAATATCCCGCAGATTCAGAACGACCGCAGAGGCTTGTTCTCATTGGTGTAAGCTCTGAATCTTCGGGAAACTCTCGTCGGTTCAGGGGGGTAAATCGCGCCCTGTTGTGGGCCGCAGAAGCTCTTCGGTCGCGCGACGTTTCTCATCCAGGCAAACGACATTCACTCCCAGTCCTCCGTCATTTTCTTCCATCCGCTGACAGCCGAACGCCGCCTGCTCCCTGCCGATCCACGTTCCTTCACAGTCCTGCACCGTTCTCTCATGGCTGATCCCCAATCCCTCGCGGGAGCTCGTCGTTTTCTTCCGGCGAATCGTCATTCCTTGACCCTGAACTCCGCAGATGAAGAGATGGGCAAAGTGAGAACGATTCAATAGAACTGGGGCAATGAGCGACAATGCAACGCTGGTTTCGGTTCACGCGGCTGATGGGGTTGACGCCGGGCCACCACACCGAAGCGGTGAAGTCGCAGGCAGCTTCCTCTTCATGGCGGCGCAAGTGGTGGAAAGCGGACGGCAACGCACGGTGAAACCGGAATGGTGGATCGTGTTAAAGGGCTGCTACGAGCGGTTGCGGACATGGCTGACCACAGCTACGCCGTTGTTGGCAACTCAAGGCGACTTCCTGCGTCGTCTCGCCCGCTAAACCACCGACGCCCCCGGCCTCGAATGGCTCGCTGAAGCCTCACCCTCACCCTCCCGCTGGCTCTCAACTGCGGGTTTTCGGTGTAGGCCGAACATTCCGCCCTGCCCGGATCAATAGCGTCCAGTTTGCCGGCGGACAGTTGGACTGCCTTCAACTTTGCTTCCGCGTGAGACTCCTCGAAATCCACGAACATCTTCTGATTCCGTTTGCCATCGGTAAAGAACCACACCATGAAGCTGAACCGTTCCTTTTCCTCGGTGGAATTGTCCCTGGCAGTGATGCGGCAAGCCTTGCTGCGAACGCGGTAGATTTTGACGACAACGGAGCCGGTCTGAACTTCCATCGGAAACGACATACGCTTCTTGCTCATGTGTCCCATTGCGTTAGGACTCTGTTGGGAAAACTAGCAATTTATTCAAATCCAAAAGGAAAGATGGTGCGCACTGTAGGTTTCGAACCTACGACCCCTACCGTGTGAAGGTAATGCTCTACCACTGAGCTAAGCGCGCGAGGCGAGGGAGAAAATAGATTGCCCGCTTCAGTTTTCAAGCTCTTCTTTGGGTCAACTCTTCTTTGAGTCACCGCGTGGAGGCAGGGTAGATGTTCTCCCTGCGGAAAAGCCGGAAGGTGGGATGGCCCAACGTTCGGGCAGTTTACTTCCGCTCGGGGTGGCCGGTGCTGAAAGGATTTAGCGTCGCCCGGAAGAGTTGCCCTTGAGGATTTGCAAACTGCTGAAGAGCGACCAAATCCACGCCACGATGCAGCAACCGATCCCCCAGTAGAGCGCCCAGAGATAGGGCTTGTACTTCGAGATGAATTCTGCTTCGGTCCAGGTGGCGGTCGTCGCGAAGCGTGTGGCACAGGTGAGGTAGTAGAGCATGAATGCCATCGTCAGGAAGAAACCAGCGAGCATGATGGCCGCCTGCACGTAGCCAATGCGACGACCGGACAGGATCGTGCCAAGGCCGGGGAACGCCGCCTGATTGATCGCGACGTAAACCCACGGCGAAAGATTTCTACGTGATGAGTCTCGCGTCGCTTCCGAAGAGGTCTTCATAGAGGAACGCGAGGGCGATCATGGTCAGTGGCCAGGTGACAAATACTCCGATGCCACAGCAGAGCGCGCCGAGGAGGTTGAGGCCGATGCACCCGAGGGCAAACAGGAACACGCTCCACCAGTGGGCGGTCAGAACCTTGCGGCTGACTTCCATGGCGTCCCAAAATTCCAGGCGTTTGTCTTGGATCAACGGCAGCGTGAGCTGCCACGCGACGATGAGGTAGATGCCAGGGAGGATGCAGGCCATCAAGCCGACCGCCGCCAGCAGGCCGGACACGATCGCCCCGAGAAAGAGCGGCAGGAACTGCGCTGAGAACCCGACGAACGCGTCGTTGATGGTCGCGGGTTGGCGCCGGATTTTCTTGAGGCAATACCAGAGCAGCCCGCCGACCAGCGGGCCGTTGAGCAGTCCGTTGGCCGCGCTGAGCACGATCAGGATGAGCGCGCTCACGCCGACCAGCGGCCAGAAGTCTCCCTTCAACATTTCCCACGCACGGCCAAAGCAATGTCCAACATTGACCTCGCACGGGCGCGACAGGGCGTCCCTTACGAGCAGGTTTGGATCGCGTGATTGTGGCCTGGATGGCGGTATTGGCATCGCGGGTCGGGCGGCGGCGAGCGCGTCGGCGAACTCCGTGAATTGAGACAACGGCTTCCACTCCGAGTCGCTGTCCCGCTGCGCCATCGTCTGGCCGTTGGCGCGACCGGATGAGATCCATTCGCGGAGTTGCTCGACGGTCACAGGCCCGTATTGGCTGCCGTCACCTCCGATGATTTTGAACATGGCGTTGCTCGTGGCTGGATGAATCGCAGATCAAGGTTCCCAGCGCAGTTCCTTCAGCTCTTCCTTGTTGATCTCCCGCACGCTGCCGTCCGCAAAGCCGAAGACGAAGTTCCGTCCGTGAGGCGGGCGTTGAGTCACGTCGTCCGCGCCGCCCGTGAAATTCCATCCCTTCGACGACTCGAATATCATCACCGTATCCGGCGGGATGGCTGACAGTGTTTTACCGGCCAGCTTCGCGTTGAAGGCGAACGCGCCGTCGCTGCCAGCTCGCTGCGGACATTGGAAGACGTGTTTGCCGGCGAGGTTCTGAGTGATGGCGTCGCACCAGTTGGCGGCTTGCGGACACTTGCCCTCGTTCTCATCGGCGAAGAGGCGGATGGCGAGACAGACATGCTTCACGTTGCTCACGCAGTCGGAGTTTTGCTCTTGGTATTTGGCTTTGGCGAGGGCTGGGAGCAGCAGACCGGCGGCGACCGCAAGAAAGACAATGAACATCACTGCGGAGACGCAGATCCCAGCGATGGCCAGTCCTTTGCCTTTCAAGCGACCGTTGCTCTTTCTGATCCGTATCGTCGCGACGATGCCAAGAATCATCCCGATGAGAGCCGTGATTCCGCAGAATCCGGTGAGCCCGAGCACCAGTGAGGCGATGGCCATGCCGCTCGTCTTGGGAGGGCTGTTCGTATCGGCGGTGGCGGCGGCGAGAGTGGAAGGTAGTCGCGGGGGCAGGGGAGGCGGAGCGGCGCTGGCTGCGAGTGCGTTGGCGAATTCAGGAAGGGCCGAGAGCGCGATCCATTCCGCGTTGCCCTCCGGCTGGACGCGCGTCTGGCCGGTGGCGCGGCGTTCTTTGATCCATTCCCGGACGACTTCTGCGGTCACGGGTCCGTATTCTTTTCCGTCTGACCCAAGTATTTTGAACATGGCAGGCTGTGTTTAGGACACTGAACTGACCGGATGGTTGCAACATCATCACGAGGAATCCAATTGGAATTCCCGGTTTGGTTTGGAAGCAGCCCGCGCGGCAAATCCTAACGCCCGGAGAGCGCCTTGAGCTGCGCGGAGGCACGGCCGCCATCGATCAAGTTCGCGGCGAGCTCCCAGCCTTCCGTGATCGACTTCACCTTGCCGGCGACGAATAGCGCCGCGCCTGCGTTGAGCAACACCGCATCGCGCTTCGGCCCGCGCTCGTCGCCCGCGAGCACCCGGCGCACGATGGCGGCGTTCGCTTCCTTGTCGCCCCCGGCGAGGTCGGCCAGCGTCGCGGGTTGCAGCGGGTAATTCTCGGGCGACAGGCTCGAAGTAGTGAAGCCGCGATCATGGTAAAACTCGGCGACCGTGGTTTCGCCCAGCGTGGAGAATTCGTCGAGATGCGCGGGCGATGGCTGTCCTGGCACCGGAACTTCTCCGGTGACGACCATGCCGCGACGGATGCCGAGCGATTGCAGCACGCGCGCCATCGGCTCGCAGAGTTGCGGACGAGGGACGCCGATCAGTTGCGCGCTGGGACGCACGGGATTCATGAGCGGCCCGAGGAAGTTGAAGATCGTCCGCTGCCCGCGCTCTGCGCAGAGCTTGCGGGCGGGGCCGATGTTCTTGAACGCCGGATGATATTTCTGCGCGAAGAAGAATGCGAAGTGATGCTCCTTCAGCGAACGTGCGGCTTCCTCTGGGGTGAGATCGATGCGGATGCCGAGCGTCTCCAGCACATCCGCGCTGCCGGACTGAGAGGTGATGGCGCGGTTGCCGTGCTTCGCGACCGTGACTCCGCCCGCCGCGCAGACGAGGGCGACGGTGGTGGAGATGTTGAACGTGTTCAGCTTGTCACCGCCCGTGCCGCAGACATCGAGGATTTCGCGCGCACGCGTCTCGGCGTCAAGCGGCGGCTGAATGGACAGCTCGCGGAGGTGCCGCGCGAAGTTGGCGATCTCTTCGGTGGCCTCACCTTTCTGCGCGAGGGCGGTGAGGAAATCCGCCTTGGCCTCCACGGCAACGGTCTCGGCGGTGAGTTGCGCGATGGCGTCGCGGACCTGTTCCTCCGTCAGGTTTTCGCGGCGGCGCAATTGTTCGGTGAGCACGTTTAGCATCGGCAAAGCCTACGGAGGACGGTAAGCGGAGCCAATGGGAAAACCGGAGGGAGCGATGGAGTGTTGGAGTGTTGGAGTGGGAGTGGGAGTGGGAGTGGAAGGCGTCTTGCTCTCTTTCTTACTCCCACTCCATCTCGAACATCGCCACTTGAAGATTGCCCTCCAGAAAATCACCGGAGATGTTCACCGCTCACGTATGCACTCAGTCGTCATTCACTCTGATGGTGCCTGTCACGGAAACCCCGGTCCAGGCGGATGGGCGGCTGTATTGGTAAGCGGAACCCACAAGAAGGAGTTGAGCGGAGGTGTGCCGGCGACGACGAACAACCGCATGGAGCTTCAGGCCGCAATCGAAGCGCTTGCCGCGCTCAAGCAGCCTTGCGAAGTGGAGTTTCACACGGACTCCAACTACCTGCGCGACGGCATCACCAAATGGATGCTTGGCTGGAAGCGCAATGGTTGGAGAACGAAAAGCAAACAGCCGGTGAAGAACGAGGACTTGTGGCGTCGCCTCGACGAAGCGGTCTCAACGCATACGGTGAAATGGCATTGGGTGAAAGGCCACGCCGGCGATGCGGGGAACGAACGGTGCGACGAGTTGGCGACCGCCGCGATCCTGGAAGTGAAGCAGCGTTATACTCGCGATCAGCTCAAGGAATCTCTGAGTGAATTCAATGCCAGCGTGAAGGCTGCGGAAACAAGGGATCTCCTGCCGCTGAGCTAGTGGTGGGATTTTTTGAGGAGAGATGTCGAACCTTGGAGGAGCTGCTTTTCGAAGCGACTCTTTCTCCTGAGACGGAGAGCCGTCTCCCCGGGTTTTTGACCCAGGGGAGACGGCGAGACCATCGGACTACTTCTTCTTCGGGGTCTGCTTGGCAGCTGCGGCCTGCTTCTTCTTTTGGTCGGCGCTGCTGACAGCGGACTGCTTCTGCGTGGACTTCTTCTGGTTTGCTTTCGGGGACTTGTCGCCCATGTGTTTAACTTTCTTCTCGAGTTGACTCACCTGCGGAATCGTTGTTTCCCCGCAGGTGCCCGGACTTTGCTTCCAGCAGCAGGGATTGTAAATGAAGGACGTGCGGGCGGTCGCGAAGCCGTAACGCCATCGGGTTTCCCGCGCTGGCTTCGATCAGCGCGCGGCGGGAATTTTTGAGAGCGTGCCGGGAGCTTGGGAGGACGCGGTGTGCTGGGCCGGGCTTCGACGGCGAGTTGGAAATCCACCTGCTTCTTGAAGCTGTCCACCTTCGCCACCTGCACCTGAAGTTTGTCGCCCAGCCGGATCACGCGCCGCGTGCGCCGTCCGACGAGAAGGTTCCTCTGCGCGTCGAAGATGTAGAAATCATCCGCGACCGTGGAGAGCGGCACGAGCCCGCTCATCGCGAGCCCGGGCACATCGACGAAGAAGCCGAAGTTCCGCACGTCGGTCACCAGCGCCGGATAACGCTCCGGTCTGCCGGACGCGATTTGCGCCTTGAGAAATGCAAAGAGCTTCACGTCCTTGCTGTCGCGCTCGGCGTCGGCGGAATTACGTTCCGTGCCGGAGATGTGCTCGGCGATTTCCGCGAGTGACTGCTTCGAGCCGTGCTGCTTTTCAAAGAGCGCGCGGTGAACCACCAGGTCGGCGTAGCGGCGGATGGGCGAGGTGAAGTGCGTGTATCGGGTCTTGGCCAGGCCGTAGTGACCGAGCGGCTCGACGGCGTATCGCGCGCGCATGAGCGACTTGAGGAACCCGATCTTAAGCGCCTGACCGATCGACAGGGTGCCGAGCTTGTGGAGTAGTTTCTGGACCTCGGACTTCTGGCGCAGGTTGCCGCACTGGACATTGTGGCTGAGAACATCCTCGCGATATTCCGCCAGGCGTTTCTCGTCCGGCTCCTCGTGAACGCGGTAAATCGCCTTCAGCTTCAAGTTCATCAACCGCGTCGCCACGGCCTCGTTCGCCAGCAGCATGTATTCCTCGATTAACTGGTGGGAAACGTCGTTCTCCATCCGCTCGATGCGGGTGATGCGGCCTTGTTCGTCGAGGCGGATTTTGCTTTCGGGAAAGTCGAGTTCGAGCGAGCCCGCCTTGAAACGCAGCTTGCGGATGTGCTGCGCAAGTTCATTGGCGTCGTGAAGCATTCGGGCGATCGGATCGGCCGGCTGCACTTGCAGGAGCGCCATTACCTCGCGATAGCTGAAGCGTCGTTGCGAATGGATCACCGCCGGGAAGAACCGCGTCTTCAACACCCGCCCGTCATTCGAGATGACGAACTCCACGCACTTGGTCAGGCGATCCACCTGCGGCTTGAGCGAGCACAGCTCGTTGCTCAATGCCTCGGGCAGCATCGGGATGACGCGGTCCACGAGGTAGGTCGAGTTGCCGCGCTTGCGCGCCTCGTCGTCCAGCGCGGTGCCGGGGCTGACGTAATGCGAGACGTCCGCGATGTGAACCCACAGCTTCCAATGCTCGGCCGAGACGCGCTCCAGGCAGATCGCGTCGTCGAAATCCTTCGCGTCATCGGGATCGATCGTCACGACCTGATGCCGCCGGCAATCTTCACGTCCGGTTAGATCGGACGGTTGAACGAGGGTTCCGATCTCTCTCGCTTCCGAGAGCACCTTCTTCGGGAAATGGAGCGAGAGGTTGTATTGGCGCAGCACCGAGAGCATGTCCACGCCTTCCTCGTCGGGCGCACCGAGCACCTCGATGACTTCGCCCTCGGGATTCGTGTGCCGCGATTCCCACGCGCGCAACTCCACGACCACCTTGTCGCCGATCCGCGCCGGGCGGCCGACATCGCGCGGCTCCGGCACGTAGAAATCGTGCGGCATCCGCGGGTCATCCGGGATGACAAAGAGAAATTCCCGGCCACGCCGCAGAGTGCCGACGAACTGCGTCCGGTGGCGTTCGAGCACGCGGACCACGGATCCAGTGGCGGGCTCTGGCGCGTCCGGCCGGCGACCCTTGGCCCGCACATCGCGGCGCACCAGGACGCGATCTTCGTGCAGCGCGGTGGACGTTTCGCTTTCGGGGATGGCGATTTCCTTCAACGTCGGATCGTCGGGCTGGAGAAATCCTTTGCCCTGACGGTTCATGCGGATGCGTCCGGGAATCAAATCCGCTTCGCTGGGGAGGATGTAGCGGTTGCCCTTGATGCGGGCGATGCGACCGGCCTGTTCGAAATCCCGCAACACGCGCTGGAGATCCTGCTGACGATTCGGCGGCAGGCCGAGGTCGCGGAGCAGTTCGGGAACGTTGAGCGGGATGTAGTCAGCCGTGCCGAGCAGGCTGAGAAGTTTTTCTGCGATATCTTTCACTTGAGGTTTGCAGTGTGCTGCATCGGGCTGGACGGAGGAAAGCACGAATCACTTCGTCGCGTGCTCGGAAATGCCGAGCCCTTGGCGTGTCCAAAGAAACAGCCGCCACAATTGTCGTGGCGGCTGGTGAAAAAATGACGGGTCGAAAACGAATCGACCGCAGGACTGTTTACGGATTCGGGCCGGTGGGATGCGTCACCGGCAGGTTCGATCCGATGGACGTCGCGTCGGCATCGCAACCAGGATGGCCGAAGCCGCCGGCGCTGCTGCCGGTCGTAATGTCATAGATGATGTTGTCATCATGCGTGGCACTGACGCCCGCCGGCACGTTGTCGAGGTTCAAGGCGTGGCGAATCTTCCACGCGATGATGTGGTCTGTGCATGAAGTATCGCCGCTCACGCCAAGCCCGCCCACGAGCTTGCCGTTCTTGTCATAGAGTGCGAGACCGCCGCCGAACACATTCACGCCGCCGATCTTCCGGCCGGCCATCGGGTCATTCGGCTTGCCATAATTCTCCGAAGGTCCGCGATACGCCACCGAGGTATCCACCGGGTTGCTTTCCTGCAATCCGAACAACGTTCCGCCCGGCTGCACGGCCGAATAAAGGTTCGCCGTCGAGAGCGCCAGGCCTGGCAGGCTGAACGCATTCGCCGCATTCGCCTTCTGGGCGGAGATGACGCGGCTGCCCGGCCATTGCTCACCCCGATTGGCCCCCGAGAAGGCCACTGTCACCACTACTCCGTCGCGATTGACCAGCGTCGCCCACATGTTCAAGCCGATGCCTCCATTCGTCCCGTTTGTCACCACAGACTTCAGTGCCGTCAATAGCTGAGCGTGATTGGGCAGGTCCTTGCCTGGCGGCTTCGGATTCTCCTTCTCTTCCTTCTCCTTGCCCTTGTTATCGCCGCCTGTGCCGGCGCCGTGGCGATCATCCGCGGACAACACTCCTGCGCTCAACGCGAGCGCGGTGATCATTGAAAACGGTCTCCAGATATTGATGTTTGGTTTCATACTTTGAT
>CAMCCU010000174.1 GCA_945872975.1 Pedosphaera parvula Ellin514 | reverse complement strand
CGTTGGTTCTTCGCACTGCTGATGCTTGGGTTCGCTGGACTGCCGTTCAACGGACGTGGACAATCCTTTGCGAACGCGGTCCAGTTCGGAACCGTCACCGCTCCAGAAATCACCGAGGCGTCCGGGATTGTGGCCAGCCGTCAGAACCCTGGCGTGCTCTGGACGCATAACGACAGCGGTTATCCCGGAAGCGTTTTCGCGCTATCAACGAATGGTACTTCGCTCGGGCGTTATTACATTCCTGCGGTCTTCTACGGCAATTTTGAGGACATCGCGGTTGGTCCCGGCTCCAGTCCCGGGCATCAATACATTTACCTCGCTGACATCGGGGACAACTTCACCAACCGTTCCTCGATTCGAATCTTCCGCTTCCCTGAGCCGGCGGTTTACCCGTACTTCTCCAATGCCCCGCCGATTCTCCCCGCAGTCGCGGTGCAAGAGATCGAGATGACTTATCCGGACAGACCCTACGATGCCGAGGCGCTGATGATCGATCCGTTGACCGGCGACCTCTTCATCGCGACGAAGGAATCCACCAATTCGAGAATCTACATGACCACGCGCGCAAAGCTGGATGTGGGCGGACCCATCGAGCTGTCGTTCGTGCGCGAGATGTCGTTCAGCGGGTTCCGGTCGGTCTCTGCCGGGGACATCTCCTTTGATGGACGTTTGATTTGCATGCGCCGAAACGGAAGGGTCTGGACTTGGAATCGTTCGGCGAGCCAGACCGTCAGCAATGCCCTGGCGGCTAGCGGCACAGAGCAAAAGAATGCCACGGATCTGAACGGCGAGGCGATTGGCTTCCACGCGACTGGCCTTGGCTACTTCACCATCAGCGAGGGATATCAGCAGCCGCTGAACTATTTCCGACGCACAGACTCGGGCGTTCCCACGCAGCCGGTTGTCTTCATCCCGCCGGGCGATGTCTGGCGCTACGACGATCAAGGCATCGACCTGGGAACAGCCTGGCGCGGCACGAATTTCAACGACTCGACATGGGCCTCAGGCCCGGCGCAGCTCGGCTACGGACAAGGCGACGAGCGGACGGTTGTCTCCTACGGCTTCGATGAGTTTGAGAAGAACGTCACCACCTACTTTCGCAAACGGTTCACGCGTCCCAGCGCGGTGACCAATCTCGCGCTGCGACTCTGCTTCACGGATGGCGTCGCGGTTTACCTGAACGGCACGGAGATCTTCCGGCGAAATCTCGCGACGAATGCTCCGTTCGGCGAATTGGCGACCGGCTCCAACACCGAAGGCCAGAACTTCTGGACCTCCATTCCGGTGACTCCTTCTTTGCTTCGCGCCGGAACGAACACCATCGCGGTCGAGCTTCACCGGCTGGATCGGATGCAAGCTGATCTCAGCTTTGACCTTCAACTCGTGCAGGCCAGCGTGGAGCTTCCCGCGCGGTTTAGCAGTCCGCCGGTGCTCAGCAACGGGGCGTGGCGCGTCAATGTAACGGGGCCGATCGGTTCCGTCGCACAGATGGAGGCGTCCAGCGACCTGCAACAATGGAATCCCGCCGGCCAGGTTTCGCTCCCGCGCGGGACCAACTTTTTCCAGGAAGCAATCGGTGTGGGCAACGGCCAGCGTTTCTTCCGCCTCCGGAATTAGGGCCCAACTTTCGCGGCATCCAACTCCACCGTCACCGGACTTGACCACGGCGTGGTCAACGGCGGGCCACCGCGTTGACGGCGTGACGGATTGCGTGTGCGGGCGATGATTCGCTCATGGTTCGTGAGGGCGATTGGCTCGCGGTAAACGAACGCGTTCGAAGAAGCACCTCCCTGGCTCAGTCGCGGATCGGTTCCGTTCAGCGTGTAGTAAATGGTCGCGTTGGTCGGAGCACTGAGCGTGAGCGTTCGGTTCGCGTTCGAGGAAATCTTCCAAGCCGGCGGTTCCGCGAGCTGGGAGTCGATGAAGTCCACACGGTTCGCGAGCCAGTCTTTCATCAATGCGATCTCGCTTTGATACGAGCCTCCGCGTGGCTGGAAATCCCAGCGTCGATATTGGCGCGGTTGCGCTTCCTTGATTTCGGTGGCGAGACGATCAATCAGCGCGTTCAGGTTGGTGCCGGAGAAGTGACTGCGCCGCAGCTCCTGCCAGCGATCCACCCATTGCTGCCAGAAATCCAGGTCAGTGAAGAGCCGCGGCCACCATGGTCCGCCGAAGAACGGGCCGGTGTTCCAATTGCGAGGATCGTCGTCGCGGCCATCGGTGGAGCCGAGAGCGCGATCGAAATCCCAATGTGGGCCGAAGGTGATTTTCCCGTTGCGCGGCTTGTAGAAGAACGTGCTGAGCACCAGCGCATCGACGTTGCCGCTAAGCACTTCGAGGACGTGGAAATCGATCGCGGCATCCACATCAAGGTAAGCGCGATAGCCGCGAGTGGGATCTTTCCATCCCTCGCTGCCCAGCGCGTTCTCGAAGTCGTCGAAGAATTGCGCGAGATAGTTTCGTTGCGCGGCACGTTGCGGCAGCAAGATGGTTTGCTCGCGCGGTTCCACATAAATGATGCCGCGCTCGCCGCTGGAGAACAGGCCGGATTCGCCCGGGCCCAATCGATCGACCTTCAGCACGTAGCCGCCGGTTACCTGCGGTGGTTTGGTGTCGGATGCATCGAGGCGATCGATGTTCACGCGGTGTTTACCGATCTTGATCTTCTCCTCCAGCACGTAAAGACCGGCGTAATGCGCCTCGCGAACGCGCCCGGCGTTGCGCACGACAAACATTTCCACGAAGCGCGTGCGCGGAGAGTAGCGGCCGATGTCGCGGCTCAGTTGATGGATGAACGGGTTGTGAATCAGCACCGGGTCGTAGGCGTTTGGCGCGTAGAGAATCCAGTCCGAGTCCGCCGGCAGGCCAAGCAGCGGGAGGCTTCGCTCCTGATTGAGCTCGTCGATGAACGCCATCGCGAAACCCGGCTGCGGCATGCCGGAGGACGTCGAGCCGCGAACTCGCTGGCTCACGCGGCTGATGAGAGTGGGCCGATTGGTCAGCGCAGTTCTCCCATTGACCGGCTCGAAGACGCTGAGGTGGGCGAGCGACGCTTGCGAGGAAGTGGGAGTGTCGCTGCCGAGCGTATCAAGAATCATGACCGGCAGTGACGAGGTGAATTCGAGCGCGTTGGTGTGGCAGCGAAGATAAACTTCGCTGCGGGGCGGGCTGGGCAGGAGTCCGGGCTGATAGGCGCGGGCGCGAAGCTGCGTCGTATTGGTGAAGGTCAAGGCGTCGCGCCAGATCGGCGAGCGGCTGGTGGGCAGGGTTCCATCGAGCGTGAAGTGAATGACGGCTGACGTCTCTGTGCATGACAATGCGACTTCGACCGTTTCAAGGAAGTTCCGGCTGGTCATGGAAAACTGGACCTCCGGCACGAACTCCGGACCAGCGATCGAGTTCGGTTTGCCGGGAGTTGGTTTTCGAAACGGGCCGGTCAGCGCCGGTTCGCCGCGGATTCTTCCGAACGAAGTATCCGGTGGAAGTGCCGGATAGCCCGCGCTGAACCCGGAGACGAGATTGGTGGAACGGTTGACGAGGGCAAGGTAGCCGCCGCCGGGGTTGAGGCGAAAGTTGGTGTGAAGATGAACGAGGTTCGTGACGCGCGCTTTTCCCGAGGTGAAGACGGTCAGGTATTTGTCCGGGAGCAAGGTGATGCCGGGGAGACGCCACTTCGTCAGGTTCGTCTTCGTGTCGGTGAGGAACCAGCCCGCGAGGGACAGCGCCGAGCCGCTGCCGTTGTAGAGCTCGACCCAGCCCGGGCGATCACCATCGTCGTCCTTCAGGCCGTGCTGGTTGTCGGCGAGGATCTCGGTGATGTAGATCGACGAGAAGCTGTCCGCCGCGAGAACGGTCTGGAATCCCGCGAGCAGAGCGAGGCACCACCAACCGAATGGGCGCAGGATGTTCATCAACGAAAGGTCCGTTCCATCGAATCTCCGGGGCGTCGCGCCGCGTTCCCGACAGAATGTCCACCTTCACTACAACGGCAGACGCGGTTCGCGCTCAAGCCAAGTTGTCAGTGCGGTTGCTGTCGCGCAACCCTTCGCGTGATCCTGCGTCCGTGGGCGGCGCTACTTCTGCACCGGCTTGCCCGCCTTCTTCCAGCCGTCGAATCCAGGTGCGAGGTCGTAGAGTTCCTTGAAGCCCGCGCCCTCCAGTTTCTTGCAAGCTTTCGCGCTGCGCATGCCGACGGCGCAGTTCACCAGATAGGCCTTGTTCTTGTCCAAGGTTCCGATCATCTCGGGGAAGCGCGGCGAGTTCACGTCCATGTTGATGGCTCCGGGAATCCGGCCTTTCTCGAACTCAGCGACGCTGCGCACATCGAGCAGCACGACGTTGGTATTGCTCCGCAGCTTGTCATACTCATCGACCCCGATGCGCTTGACGACGGTCGTCGCCGTGGCTGGTTTCTCGTCGGCCGCCAAAAGCATTGAGGGAATCACGAGGGCAGCCAGCAGCGGGAGAAGTAGTTTGATGTTCATGGTTTGTCGTCAGTGCGTGGTTGGACGGTACGGAGGCAGCCAGATATTCGCGGCGTCACCCTCCATTGGTGACGCCGCTACTTCGGCTTCGGCAAAAACTTCACCGCCGCCGCGTGAGCGAAGATGACGTCGGGATCGCGCTGCAACGCGTTGTAGTAATGTCCGGCAAATCCGTCGGCGGCCTCGGAGGCGACGAGCAGCAGGCGGGTTTCCTTCATCAGCTCGTTGGCGAGCCGGACCGTGAGCGTGTCGGAGTTGTCCAAGCCCTCGTCCATCGCGACGATGAGAAGCGAGAGCGGATGCAGCCAGGCGAACCAGGGGTCGTTGATGAGAAGTTGGAGCAGCTGGTTGGGCGATTGAATCGTCCCCATCGTTTGTTCGTAGCTGGCGCGCTCGGACTCCACCAGAACCTTGTGTAAGTTCAGCAGCGCGTCGCGAAGCCCATTCAGTTGAGGGCGCAACGCGTCGGCCTTCGGCGATGACTTTTTGCGTCTCGGCTTTTTCTCTCTCATGCAGCGTTGACGGCACTTTGCCGTTTCTCGCCGCAAAGGCGAAGAGTTTTTCATCGGCGCGTTGCCATGAAAACCAGCAGTGGCCCCAGCGGTCATCAAGAATCCGAACGGGCGGGATTTCCGCGTGACCCATCCCTGGCTCCGTGGCAGTCTCCGCACGTGACATCAAACGAAGCCATCTCATTGCTCGACCGCTTTCTCGCGGGTGATTCCTCGCGCGACGAAGTGCTGCGTGCCTTTCAAGCTGCGCCGTCGGTGGACCTGGGCTACGCCCGCGTCGATGTCCATCGCTCGCTGCGCAAAGGATTCCCGGAAGTCATCTACGCCGAGGGCAAAACGCCGGAGCAAGTCGCTGGAATCGCGTTTCAGATCAGCCAGCGCGACGATCGGTTTCTCGCCACTCGCGTGAAGCCCGAACACGTCCGCGCCCTGCGCAAGAAGCTGAAGAACGTCATGTATCACGAGGCGGCGCGTTGCGTGACCTACGAGAAGGTGCCGCTCGCGAAACGCCCCGGCTTCATCGCGGTCCTGGCGGCGGGCACGAGTGATTTGCCGGTGGCGGAGGAGGCCGCCGTGACCGCTGACATCATGGGCAACCGCGTCGAGCGCATCTACGACGTCGGCGTGGCGGGCTTGCATCGGTTGCTCGCGCGACTGGACTTAATCCAGCAGGCGAACGTCATCATCGCCGTCGCCGGCATGGAAGGCGCGCTGCCAGGGGTCGTCTCTGGATTGGTTTCGCGTCCCGTCATCGCCGTGCCCACCAGCATCGGCTACGGCACGAACCTTCGCGGCCTTACCGCGCTCTTTGGAATGCTGAGCAGTTGCAGCAGCGGCATGACGGTGGTGAACATCGATAACGGTTTCGGCGCCGGTTACGCCGCCAGCCAGATCAATTCACTCGCCGAGCACTCCGCCCAGGCCGCTGCGCCGAAGGCGGCGTCTCATACGGCAACTGTTCGCAAAACGCGGCGCAGCTAACTCCAACAGCCTTGATTGTGATGAAGACTCTTTACCTCGATATTTTCAGCGGCATCAGCGGCGACATGTTCATCGGCGCGTTGCTCGATGTGGGCGTGGACTTTCATCAGCTCGAGCATGAGCTGGCGAAGCTCGGGCTGAAAGGCTACCACCTTCATACCTCGCGCCAGCAACGCTCGCACGTCGCCGGGACGAAGTTCGATGTGCATGTGGAAGAGGAATGCCACGAGTGCGACCATGAGCACGAGCACGGCGAACACACCCATGAACACGGTCACTCGCACGCTCACGGCGAAGAAAAACACACTCACGAGCACGGGCACGACCATGGACATCATCACCATGACGAAGGCGAGGCCGGGCACGCTCATTCGCATGAACATGGCCACAGCCACGAACATCAGCACGAGAGGACGTTTGCTGACATCGAGCAGATCATCCAGCGCAGCACGCTCTCGGCCTGGGTGAAGGAAAAGTCCATCGGCGTCTTCCGCCGCGTCGCGGTCGCTGAAGGCAAGATTCACGGCAAGCCGCCGGAGCAAGTTCACTTTCACGAAGTCGGCGCCATCGATTCCATCGTGGACATCGTGGGCGCGTGCATCAGCCTGGAGTTGCTCGGCAAACCGCGCGTGCTCGCTGCGGCCGTCGTCGAAGGAACCGGCTGGGTCAAGTGCGCGCACGGCCGTTTTCCCGTACCGACTCCCGCGACGCTGGAGATTCTCGGCGCGCGTGGCGTGCCCGTCGCCCAATGCGAGGAACCGCACGAGCTCGTCACTCCGACCGGCGCTGCCTTGCTGGCGGAACTCGTCGAGAGCTTTGGACCGATGCGTGGCCTGGCGGCGACGAAGATTGGTTACGGCCTCGGCATGCGCGAGAACAAGACGCGGCCGAATGTCCTGCGCGCCGTCCTCGGCGAAACGACGGACGGCGGTGCGGCGCATGATTGGGAGACGGACAACGTCGCGGTTCTCGAAACGAACCTCGACGACATCAACGCCGAGATTCTTGGAGCGTTCGTGGAAAAGGCGCTCGGAGCGGGCGCGCTGGATGTTTTTCACACGCCGATTCAGATGAAGAAGAACCGGCCGGGCGTGCTGCTCTCCGTGCTGTGCGCCGAGCCGGACGCGGATCGCTTCTGCGAGTTGCTGCTGCGCGAGACCTCGGCCTTCGGCGTGCGCCGGACCATTGCGGAGCGCCGCAAGCTGCGCCGCGAGTTCATCACTGTGAAGACGGTGCATGGCGAAGTGCAGGTCAAGCTGGGCCGGCTCGACGGTAAAGTAGTTCAGGCCGCGCCGGAGCATGACTCCTGCAAGCGCTTGGCCGAACAGGCCAATGTCCCGCTCAAGACTGTTTACGAAGCTGCTGCCCGGTCCATTCCGTTGTGAATTCTTAACCTGACCTATGATTGACGCTGACCTCCTGAAAATTCTCTGTTGCCCCGAGACGCATCAGCCCCTGACGCTCGCCGAGGGAACATTGCTGCAACGCCTGAACGATCAGATCGCCTCCGCGACGCTGACGAACCGCGCCGGCAAGCCGGTGACGCGCCCGTGCGATGGCGGCCTGCTGCGCAAGGACGGCCAGTTTGTTTATCCAATCTGCGCAGGCATCCCCATCCTGCTGATCGACGAGGCGATTCCGGTGCAGGGGCGGTGAGTGGGGGTTGGATCGCGCTGTGAGGACCATCGCGCTACTAATCGTTCCGCAGGCTTTCGTTGGAGCTTTGCCGTGGTGGTATTATCGCTTCCGCATCGGTATGGGCTACGAGGAGCGGATGGACATGCGGTGGATTGATCTCATCACGTTCGCCATCCTCGCAGCTTGTGCATTGGTGGCCTGGCGGCAGTTGCGCCCTACAGCTTCAAGCCGTGTTTTCCGCTTTGGGCTGTTGCTGTTGCATGCAGCGGCATTGTTTCTTTGTGCCGTAGTCGCTTGGGCGTTCATCTTTGTGCCCTACGTCCCGGCAAGCTTTCCGCCATGGACGACAGGCACGACGCTCGCCACCATTTTGCGTGTCATCTCGCCGTTCACCGCGTTCATTGCGGTCGTATCGTTTGCAGCGACTTTGATTCAAGTATTTGCCACTAGAACCCGTGCGGCCTAAAGATGCGCTGCAGCGCCTAACGCCATTTTGGAAACGGAACAACTCGCAACAACGGGCGCATTTTTCCCAAGCTTGGCAAAGCGCGGCGGGCGTGAGTCACTAAATTTACGTTATGAAAAAACTCCTGATTGCTTACGACGGATCGCCGTGCGCTGAGGCGGCGATTGAAGATTTGGCGAAGGCGGGCCTCCCACCGGAGATGGAAGCGGCCGTTCTCTCCGTCGCGGATGTCTGGCTGCCGTCGAACCCCGATGGTCCGCAGCCTGATTTCCCGGCGGCGAACTCCGAAGCGGTTCGCAAGGCGCGCGCGCAGGCGGTCGCCGTGCTCGAAAGCGCGAAGGCGATGTCGGCACGGGCCGCGGATCGGCTCAAGACGCTGCATCCGAAGTGGAAGGTGGAGTCGTTTGCCTGCGCGGATTCCCCGGCGTGGGGCGTGCTCAACCAGGCCACTCAGTGGAAGGCGGATCTCGTGGCGCTCGGTTCCCACGGACGTTCGGTGCTGGAACGGCTTTTCCTCGGCAGCGTGTCCCAGAAGGTCGCTGCGGAATGCCCGTGCTCGGTCCGCATCTCGCGGCCACGGAAGCATTCGCACCACATGCGGACGCGAGTGATGGTGGCGACGGATGGCTCGGAGGATTCGTTGGCGGCGGTGCGCGCGGTGGCGGGCCGGGTGTGGCCGGAGTTCAGCGAGTTCCGTGTCGTGGCGGTGATGGATGCGCGGATGGAAACCGCCATCGCGTGGCCGGAATCGGTCGCCGCACAATGGGCCCGCGAACAGGACTCCGTTTCGGGCGAAGCGTTGGTCCGCATGCTGGAACATTCCGCGAAGATCTTGAGCGATGCCGGGCTGGCGGTGGAGACGCAGTTGTTGAAGGGCGATCCGAAGCACGAGTTGCTCACCCAGGCTGAGGCATGGGAGGCGGACGCCATCTTCATCGGGGCGCGCGGCTTGCATCACGGCGGGCGTCTGGCGCTCGGCACGATGGCGTCGGCGGTGGCGGCGCGGGCGCATTGCTCGGTGGAGATCGTGCGGCCGGGTTGATCAGACACGGCATCCGGTCTGGAACACGCTAAGATGTCCACCGTCGAAACAGGACTGCGCCTCTCGAAGCTGGCTTTGTTGATCAACGCCCTCCTCGCGGCGATCAAGATCGCCGCCGGGGTTCTCGGCAATTCCTACGTCCTCATCGCCGACGGCATCGAATCCACGGCGGACATCTTCAGCTCGGTCGTGGTGTGGGGCGGGCTGCGCGTGGCAGTGATTCCGCCGGACGAGAATCATCCCTACGGCCACGGCAAGGCGGAATCCGTGGCGAGCATGGTCGTCTCGATGCTGTTGCTGGGAGCGGCATTGCTGATCGCGGCGCAGAGCGTTCGTGAGATCATGACGCCGCATGAGGCTCCGCATTGGTTCACGCTGCCGGTGCTGCTGGCGGTGATTGTGATCAAAGAGACGATGTTCCGCCTGGCGTTCCGCGTGGGCAGTTCCATCGAAAGCACCGCGCTGAAGAGCGACGCGTGGCATCATCGCTCGGACGCGCTGACTTCTGCGGCGGCGTTTCTTGGCATCGCCATCGCCCTGATCGGCGGACCCGGTTATGAGAGCGCGGATGATTGGGCGGCGCTGCTGGCGTGTGGGGTGATCGCCTGGAACGGATTTCGCCTGCTGCGCTCCGCGATGGACGAGGTGATGGACGCGACCGTTTCGCCGGACACGGTCGCCTCAGTGCGGCGGCTGGCATCGGGAGTGGACGGAGTGATCGACATCGAGAAGTGTCGCATCCGGAAGATCGGGCTGCATCTCGCGCTGGATATCCATGTGGTGGTGGACGGGGACTTGAGCGTGCGTCGCGGCCATGAGATCGCTCATCTGGTGAAGGAACAATTGCTCGCCTCGCAGCATCG
>CAMCCU010000173.1 GCA_945872975.1 Pedosphaera parvula Ellin514 | reverse complement strand
AGCTTCTCGTAGATGCGGCGGATGTAGGTGTTCACCGTGGGCACGCTGATGGCGAGGACCTCGGCGATTTCCTTGTAGAGATAGCCGCGTGCGAGCAGGCCGAGGACTTCCCCTTCGCGTGGCGAGAGCGATTCGCCTTCCGGCGCGGGCGGTCGCAGTTCCTGGAACGTCTGGACGACCTTGCGCGCGATGTTGCTCGTCATGGGTGAGCCGCCGGAATAGACGTCCTTCAACGCGGCGAGCAGTTCGGCCAGCGGCGTTTGCTTGAGGAGGTAGCCGCTCGCGCCGACGGAGAGGGCTTTGAAAATATTATCCGCATCCTCGTACACCGTGAGCATGACGAACTGCGTTTTGGGGAGCAGCGGCTTGAGCTGGCGGATGGTTTCGACGCCGTTGATGCCGGGGAGATTGATGTCCATGAGGACGACGTCCGGCGGATTGGCCGGCAGAGACTTGAGCGCGCTTTCGCCGCTGCCGTGATCGCTGAGGAGTTCAAAGCCTTCCGAACGACTGAGCCAGTCGGCGAAGATCTTTCGCGCTGGTTCGTCGTCTTCAATGATGGAGACTTTGATGGCCATGGTGAGAGGTTACTTGGTTTTGGCTGCGTGAAGTGTCGTCAGTTTTGATGACTTGGTATTGTGCGCAACGCTGGTGTCTTCAATGAATCTTCACGGCAAGGGTGACCTTCGTGCCGTTGCCGGGCGAGCTGATGATGAAGCAATGGCCGCCGATTTCCTCCAGTCGTTTGCGCATGTTTGGCAGGCCATTGCCGGATGCGAGGCGCGCATTGCCGCTCGCGGTCGTGTCGGGATTGACGGCTGCGAGCGAGGTGTCGAAGCCGCAGCCGTTATCCATGATGGCGAGGGCGAAGCTCTTGTCGCCGAGCTGGAGCGAGAGTTTGATCTCGGTGGCTTGAGAATGTTTGAGCGCGTTGTTCAGCGCTTCTTTGACGGCGAGGAAGAGGTTGTGGCGGACCTCGGCGGTGAGCGGCCAGCTTGGAAGTTGAATCGGGACATCGAGGCGGCAACGGATGCTGGCGGCGCCGGAGAATTCCTGCGCGAAGCGGCCGAGGTACGTCACCAGACTGTCGAGCGTGTCGTGATGCGGATTCACGGCCCAGACGATTTCGTCCATCGCCTTGGTGAGCTCGCGAGCGGTGAGATAGATGTGATCGAGATCGCGCATCGCCTTCGCGGGATCACCGCCGGGATTGCGCGCGGACTGGCTGAGCAGGGTGATGCGGGTGAGGCTCGCGCCGAGATCGTCGTGGATGTCCTTGGCGATGCGCGCTCGCTCGCGTTCGATGCCGCGCTGGCGTTCGAGGTGTTCGAGCCTCCTGTGGTAGCGACGGCGGGTGACGGTGCGGGCGGTGCCTCCGACGACGAGGGCAGCGGCGAGCGCGATGAAGATTTTGAAGGACCACGTTTGCCAGTAGTAGGGGAGGATGGTGAGTGCGACGCTGGCTCCGGTCTCGTTCCACACGCCGTCGTTGTTGCTGGCGATGACTCGGAAGGTGTATTCGCCTGGCGCGAGGAAGCTGTAGTTCGCGGTGCGCTCGGTGCCCGCGTCCACCCAGCCGCCGTCCAGCGGTTCGAGCCGGTATTTGAAATGCAAACGCTGGGAGGCGATGAAGCTGAGGCCGGTGTAGCGAAACTCGAAGCGTTGCCTGCCGGGAGGAATGCGATAGGTCGCTGTCGCTTCGGTCGGAACGCGGAAGGATTCGGCGGAGATGTTGTCCGCGCTGATGTCCTCGATGACGACGGGCGGAGCGAGCGGATTGGTGCGGAGGTTGGAGGGGTTCACCATGGCGAGGCCGCGGCTGGTGGGAAACCAGAGTCGTCCGTCCGGGGTGCGGCATCCGGAAGGCTGCGAGCCGCCCGAGCATTCGAGGACGGCGAGGCCATCGGCTTTGCCGTAGGTGAGGATGGGGGCGGAGCTTTCAAGCCCGTCTGCGCATCGATTCAACGCGCTCTTGCTGGCGCGAAGAATGCCGCCGTAGGAGCTCATCCACAGCAGGCCATGGCCATCGTCGGCGATGTGGCAGATGACGTTGTTCGGCAGTCCTTCGCTGGTGCCAATGGTGGAGAACTGACTTCCGCGCAGCCGGCACAAACCGCCGCCAAACGTGCCGATCCAGAGGTCGCCATTCTCTTCCGCGAGGAGCGACCAGACGTAGTCACTGGGCAGTCCGTCGGCTTTCCGGAGTTGCGTGGCCTTGCCGTCGCGCCAGCGGCCCAGACCGCCGCCGGCCATGCCGAACCAGATGGTCCCGTCGCTCGTCTCGGCGATGCAACGAACGTCGGGTTGATCGAGTTCACGGGCGAAACGTTCAGTTCGACCATCCTTGAGCCGAACGAGTCCTTGCTGAGTGCCGACCCAGAGCGAGGAATCTTTCCCGTTGAGCAGGGCGAGAGTTCGGAGGGATTCGTTCAGCGGTGGTGGCGCGGGAACGAAATGGTTTTGTGTCTTGTAGAACATGCCGCTCCCCCAGGTCCCTGCCCAGGTTGAACCGTGGGAATCTTCGAGGACCGACCAGACGAAAAGATTGCTCAGACCGGAGCGCGAATCGAAGTGGGCGAGCTTTCCTTCCGCCCATCGATACACGCCGCCGCCTTCGGTGCCGATCCAGAGGGAATTGTTCGTGCCGACGCTGACGGAGAGGAGTGTTCGTTTCTGCCAGTCGTCCGGCGCGTTGATCATGGTGACGCGTCGTTCACGCGCCGCGCTGAGTCCGCCACCGCCGGTCCCGGCCCAGATGGTGCCTTCGCGATCTTCATAGAGGCAGCGGACCCAGGCGTGCGGAAAGCCGTTGGTGTGGGTGAAGTGCGCAAAGGTGCCGTCCGGCGCGAGGACGAACAATCCTTGATCCAAGGTGCCTGCCCAGAGATGGCCGCTCCGGCTTTCGAGCATGGCGGTGACGGAGCTTCCTCCCCACGGCGCGCGGCCCCAGATCTTGTCTGGCTGGCCGGCCGACCAGCGGCGGACGCGTTCGTTGTCGGCGAGCCAAAGGCCGCCGTCGCGACTGCCACAGGCGGACTCGATGAATCTGTCGCCGGATGGTTGGTTTGAGTTTGAAGTGAGTTGAGAGCGGAGGAGTTGAGTGAGTTTACCTTCGCTGAGTCGCCAGAGAGTTTCGTTGCGATCGCGAACGAGGGACGGCGTGGGCGATGCGGCTAGTTCTTGCTTGGGAGTGTCGGTGTGGCCGTCGCGCAAACGGAGGGCCTGGCCGTGACGGCAGAGTAGCCAGAGATCGTGGACAGCGTCTTCGCTGATGCCGTCGATGGGTTCGCGCGGCCAGCTTGGGGGCAGGGTTACGGGCTCGAAACGTCCGGCGCTGTAGCGAGTCAATTCGCCGGTTTCATGGCCAAGCCAGAGGACGCCTCGAGAGTCTTCATAGAGAGTGATGATGCGGCTGCTGCGAAGGCCGGGAGTGTTGATGGAATCAAACACCGTGAAGCGGACGCCGTCGAACCGGGCGACACCGTTGTATGATCCCAGCCAGAGATAACCATCGCGTGTTTGCGCGATCGCGGTCGCGTGATTTTGAGGCAGGCCATCGTCCGTGCCCCAGGATTGAAACAACAAGCTGGCGCTGCCTTCGTTTTGTTCGGATGCGATGAGGACGACATTGGTGACCAACAGGAACGCCCAGCCGATTGCGCGCATGAGCGTGCGCAATAGCCATGGTTGGAGGCGATCGTTCGGAGTCACTGGTGGATGCTGCCTCGTGTGTGTTCGGCACGCAATTGCGGTCCTTGAGGGCAATTGGTGGCGCGGCGATGGAGGGTTGGCTTTTGGAACGCGGTCTTGTCGGCTTGCCAGTCGTGGGTCTATTGGCAACACTTCGCTCCTCTTGAAAATGAAAACTCAGCAATCGAAACGTAATCGCCCGGCATCGAAATCTAACAACACAGATCTACGCGCTTATTCGTCCGTCGTCGTGGATGGTCCCGAAAGGGCGGCGAGTCGGGCGATGCTTTATGCGGTGGGATTTACCAAGAGTGATTTTAAGAAGCCGCAGGTGGGCATCGTTTCGACCTGGAGTCAGGTGACGCCTTGCAATATTCACATCGACCAATTGGCCGTGAACGTGGCAATGGGGGTCAACGAGGCGGGTGGCAAGGCGGTCGTGTTCAATACGATTACGATTTCCGATGGCATCTCGATGGGTTCGGAGGGAATGAAGTACTCGCTCGTCTCGCGCGAGGTGATCGCGGACTCCATTGAGACCGTCGCTGGCTGCGAGGGCTTCGACGGGTTGGTGGCGATCGGTGGTTGCGACAAGAACATGCCGGGTTGCTTGATGGGTCTGGCGCGCTTGAATCGCCCGGCAGTTTTTGTTTACGGCGGGACTATCTTGCCGGGTGATTACCACGGCAAGCCGGTTGATGTGGTCTCGGTTTTCGAAGCAGTCGGTCAGCACGCCGCCGGTAAGATGAGCGACGCGGATCTGGATGACATCGAGTCGGTGGCGATTCCAGGGGCTGGCTCCTGTGGCGGCATGTACACGGCGAACACGATGGCGAGTGCGATCGAGGCGTTGGGCATGAGCCTGCCGAACAGCTCCGCGCAAGCGGCGGTCTCGAAAGACAAGGAGAATGACTGTGAGCGCGCGGGCGCGGCGGTTTTGAACCTGCTCAAGCTTGGGATTCGTCCGCGCGACATCATGACGAAGAAGGCGTTCGAGAACGCGATTACGCTGATCATCGCTCTTGGTGGTTCAACGAATGCGGTGCTTCACCTGTTGGCGATGGCGAATGTGGCTGGCGTGAAGTTGACGATTGATGACTTTACCCGAATCGGCAAGCGCGTGCCGGTGCTCGCGGATCTGAAACCCAGCGGCAAATACGTGATGGCAGAGCTGGTCAAAATCGGCGGGACGGTTCCGTTGATGAAGATGTTGCTGGATCAGGGGCTTATGTACGGTGATTGCATGACGGTGACGGGTAAGACGATGGCGGAGAATTTGAAGTCGGCCCCGAGCTATCCTGCCGGACAGGACGTGATTCGCGGCTTTGACAATCCAATCAAGAAGAACAGCCACCTCGTCGTCCTGTACGGTAATCTGGCACCGGACGGCGCTGTCGCGAAAATCAGTGGCAAAGAGGGGCTTCGATTCACTGGCAAGGCAATCGTGTTTGAGTCGGAAGAGAAGGCGCTTAAGGCGATTCTGGATGGGACCGTCAAGAAGGGGCACGTCATCGTGATTCGCTATGAAGGGCCGAAAGGTGGGCCTGGCATGCGGGAAATGTTGTCACCTACTAGCGCCATCATGGGTAAAGGATTGGGCAAAGATGTCGCATTGGTTACCGACGGACGGTTCAGCGGCGGAAGCCACGGGTTTGTGGTCGGCCACATTTCACCTGAAGCGTATGTAGGCGGACCTCTGGCCGTGGTGAAGAACGGGGACTCCATTACCATTGATGCGGAGAAGCGCGAACTCTCATTGGGTATTCCCCCAAAAGAGCTCAAAGCTCGCTTGAAAGGCTGGAAACAACCGAAGCCGCGCTACACCCGTGGCGTGCTGGCAAAATACGCCAAGCTGGTGAATTCAGCTCATTTGGGTGCGGTAACTGATTCTGATTTGTAACGGCCAAGTTCAGTGGCTGTCAGCGAGATTGGGGCTTGGGCTTTCCAAGCCCCTCCTCATTTTTGCGAGAGACGAGGGGCTTTGAACGGAAGGCGAAAGAGGGGAAGTAACGGAAGTTCTGACGAGCCAGTAGTATCATCCAGCTTCGGGCGGGCTGATTGGAGCTAGTTTTTCCCGAAATCCCCGCGTAGTTCTCGATTGGAGATCTTGATGTTCTGGTCTCTTTGCGGCGCGGCGGCGGCAAATGAATTGTCACTGGAGGCAGGTGGTTTTTCAGATAAGCCTTCGACTCCGGCATCCTTCGAGTCCTGCTGCTCGGAATCATCCAGCAAGGAGTCATACATTTTCTTGCACCTATAGACTCCGGCGTAGAAACCGTTGCAGTAGAATGCGAGCGCCGTCAGCAGGATCATCCCGAGATAGATGTAATCTTTTGTTGTCATAACGTTATCGGGTCCGACCGAACACTAAAGCTTTCTAAGCAGGTGCAGTGCCGCAGGGCTGTTAGTCGTTTTCTAAATGGTGAACGCGGCAATTCGTTACGTTATTGTTTAGGTCGGAGTCAAGTCGCAAGAATTCTGCCTGAAATCGGGACACGGCATGTCATGAGTTGGGACGTGTTTTCTTGGAAGGGTCGGCGGTCCCATTCGATGAGCCCTGCGTTCCTCGCGGCGCCACTGCTGTGACGCTCTGCTCGCGTGCTGTTCGGACCCTCGGGTCGACCGAAGTCTGGATTCCTATCGCATGGTTTCGGAGTAACGCAGTCAAGGGCAGCGGGGGGCGAACTAGCGGATCGGGCGGGAGTCAAGATCCTTGGATTGTTGGACGGTGAGGATATGGGATCAAATAAACCGGGCACTGAACTGCTGTGAGTTCATCGGTGGGAAGCAAACCTGGCAAATATCGAGAAATGGTTGAAATAGATGCAGGCCCGACGGACAGGAAGCGGAGGTTTTCGAGATTTGAAGGTCGGGTTTTGTGTTGGTCATCTGCCTTCAATCGAGGCAATCACGCGCGTTGATGACTCGTTTTAATCGGGTTGTTGCAAGTTTATGGAGCCTTGATTTTCCAGAATTCAACGGATTCTGGCCAACATGCCCCATGGTGAACGGCCGTCTGTTTGCGAAGTTGCCTCGGACGGTCTGGCACGGCATCCGCTTTGTCGTCCCATAGCCCGGAACTCCAGGTCATGAGCGAGTATAAGAAACAATCTGCCTTCTTGAAGAAGTTGGTGATGATCGAGGACACAGCGGACAATCGCGCATTGTGCGAGCGGTTGTGTCACGTCGAGCGCAGCGAAAGGTGCCTTCAATGTGCGTGTCGGTTGGTTGGGCTGATCGCTCTTCTTGGGGTGGCGGGATTGGGATACGCTGCGGTCCTCTTACCGCAATTCTTCGACAACTCGACCCATTTCATCATCCGCCTTTGCAGCGCGGTCGGTTTGGGATCCTGCCTTTGCTTTAGTGTGTTTCTTGCGCTGTGGTATTCCTACCGGCGGATTGCCAACCGCATTCATTCTGAATGTCGGCTCGTCATCGTGAAGACGCTGTCAGCGAAGTTTCCTTCGACTGGTAATGTTTCATTGCCGGTTGTGAACGACGAGCCTCAAGTCAAAATTGCGGTTCTAAGGCAGACCGTGGAAATCTCGGAGTTAGCGGAAGGTGGTTTTCAAAAAGTCTCCTGACGCTGACGGATGAGGCTTATGCGGCACCGCAGTTCCGTGGTTTGTGACTAGCGCGTTAACGTTTCCAAATAGCGCAGTACGCGGGCGGCTTCCTCTGTTTCCTCCAAGTGCCCATAGGTCGTACCCAGATTCCTGCACATCCGCTGCAACATCCTTCGCGGACTTACCGGAGACAATTGTCCCTCGACCAGTCCGTAGCTTGACTGCAGGAGGTATTTGACGCAGTCCGCCTTCGTCAGGAGGGCTCCCTGCCGGTAGCAATCCACGTAGATCTCTGATTTGGTGGACTGGTAGCGGCAGATGAAGTGTCCCGGCAGGCCGATTCCGGCGATGGGCATTTCGATGCGGCGGGCGAGAAAAAGATAGACCCCACACAGCCCGATTGGGTTGCCTCGCCGTTTGTCCACGATTTGGTTGATGTAGCAGCTGTCCGGGTCGTGCCCGTACTGCTCATTGCCCCGGAAATCGAGTTCTCCAAAGAGGTAACGGTTGAACTCATCCAGCTTCGATTCCGGGGAAAATGATTTGGCCAGGCGGGCTTGGAGCTCGCTTGCCCAGGAGTCGAGTAGCGCTGTGTATGCGTCGCAATTGATCTCGGGATATCGGGTTCGAGCCAGCAGGAAAGATGCTTCCTCCAAGTCCAACTCTTCGCCGTGTCGACCACAGTAATCTAGGAAAGCTTCGTCAGCCCGCTGGCGAGCCCTGTGCTCAAGAATCTCTCGAGCGCGCCGTCGCAGCTTCGGATCACTGCTGAGAATCTCGGCGTGCAGCCACTTCTCTGCCTCCGAACCGTAAGAGAGCAGTTTGCTGCGGATCAGGCGGTAGACGGCTGGGTCGTCATCGGCGAGAAGGCTGATCAACGCCAAGCGCTGCTTCTCTGTAAGCGTCTTTGACTGCGAGTTGGCCTCAATCGTTTGCATGCTCCAAAATAACAACCGGAGGGTGGCAGGAATTCGATCGAAGTGCAAATCCGAAGCTTACCCGGCCCAATTCTTTACAGTTGAGCTATGGCTTTGTCCCACAGCCCAACGTCGCGGCGGCAACTGCTTCGGATGTAGCAGGCGGACTAAAAGCCTTTGCCTTTGGTCTTGGTCTTGATGCGGCACAGGAACATGTCCGCCGTGATATACAGCGTCGAGCCATCGCCACCCCAGCCGCAGTTCGCCGTGGCTTCGCCGGTGTTGATGGTGCCCAAGTGCTTGCCGTCGGGCGAGAAGACGAACACTCCGCCGGGGCCGGTTGCGAAGAGGTTGCCGGCGGCGTCCACTTTCAGCCCATCGGGCAGGCCTTTCTTGGCGGGGCCCACGAATTGGGTCGCATCGAAGAACACCCGTCCATCGGCGATGGTTCCGTCGGGCTTCACGTCGTAAGCCATCCAGACGGCTTGCTTGGGATCGGAGTTGGCGACGTAAAGGGTCTTCTCGTCCGGCGAAAAGGCGATGCCATTCGGGCGGGTCATCTTGTCGGTCAGGAGCGTGACTTCCCCATTGGGCTTGAGCCGATAGACACCTTGGAAGGTAATCTCCTTCTTCGGATCATCGACGTTGCCGACGAGACCGTAGGGCGGGTCTGTGAAGTAGAGGTCGCCGTTGGATTTGTAAGCGAGATCATTCGGGCTGTTGAAGCGCTTGCCGTTGAACTTGTCGGCGAGAGTTACGTGCTTGCCGCTTTTCTCCACTCGGCCGACGCGACGGTCGCCGTGCTCGCACAATACCAGGCGTCCTTGAGAATCGGTGGTGAGGCCGTTGGATCCCGGTTCGCCGCCGCGCGGTTCAGCACCGGTGTAGCCGCTGGGTTGCAGATAAACACTGACGCCCTCGCCCTCTTTCCAGCGATAGACCGTATTGCTCGGCACGTCCGAGAAGACGAGGTAGCCGCCCTGCTTGATCCAGATCGGGCCCTCAGACCAATCGAAGCCTGAAGCGAGTTTCTGGATCGGTGCCGTGAGATCAATCAGCGTGAAGAACTTCGGATCGTTCACCTCCAACGTTCCGAATGTTTCGCCGTTGTGAACCTTGATGGTGGCCGGCAGCGGCTGGGGCTTGGAATGCTGGCAGCCAGTGAGCAGCAGCGCTGAGAGTGCGAACGATGAGGCGAGGAGTCGGGTGGCGTTCATAGGGCGTAGTGATTTCGCGTAGAGTTAGAAGTGAGTGACAAGGCGTCAAGCATTCAGTCGCTAGTAGTTGGAGTGCGGTTCTGCTTCACATGCGGAGGAAGATTTTGCGCTGGTAGAGAAACCAGACCAGCCACAAGCCGATGCCGATCTCGCCGAACGAGAGCATCAGGTCACCGAAGCCGGGCGTGACGTGTGCGTCGAAGAACGCCTTCACATCGGTCCCCAGGAGCCGTGAGGCGACCCGGCGAAACCCAATCACATTGTCCGCGAGATAAACCGTGATCGCGTTCATTCCATACCAGACGAACGGCTGACACCACGACTGCTTTTTCCAGACGTCGATCACCTGATAGAAGACGCCGAGCAGAATGGCACTGTAGCCGGCGGTCACGAGGACGAAGGACGAGGTCCAGATCTTTTTGATGACCGGGAACTGCATGCCCCAGCAATAACCGGCGATGACGGAAACGACGCCGGCCGAAAGCAGAAGAGTCACTTTTTTTCGATCCTCCACGCGCTGGTTCCGGAGCAGCAATCCCGCAAGCATGCCAAGCAAACAACTGGCGATCGCGGGCAGCGTGCTCAGCAGGCCTTCCGGATCCCAGATTTTGTCATGCTTCCGTCCCGGGAGATATTTGGAATCGAT
>CAMCCU010000172.1 GCA_945872975.1 Pedosphaera parvula Ellin514 | reverse complement strand
TCCGCGTCTCCGAAGACAAGGACGCCATCGTGCTGCGTCGTCCGAACATGGCGGACACGCGCATCGCGCAGAAGGATGTGCGCAAGGCGGGCTTCACGAAGTCGAGCATGATGCCGGAAGGTTTGCTGGATGCGTTGAAGCCGCAGGATCTGAGCGACCTCTTCGCTTATTTGAAGACATTGAAGTGAGCGCGATGTCGGATTGAAATCGAAAGTGGCAGGCGGATCGGTGGCTCTGCTGCCTGACTTTCAATCCTTGTCACGGCGTGCAATGCAGTGGCGCGCGTCCGAATATCCCAAAGGGATTCAGGCGGGAGGGCTTGGCCCATCGCTCCGGCGCAGCATCAAATCATCTCAAGCCACACCCGCAACCCGCCGTTGAGGTTGGGTGATTGGCAGTCGCACGACGACGACTGCGGATGGTTGCCTTACGCCTGGCGCGCACTATGAACAAGATTGCCCTGGAACCGGACTACGCACTGGCCGTTCGAACGGTCGCGCGAGTGAGAGAGGCATTGACCCATCGCGACACAGCCTGCGTCGCGCAGGTGCTCGAGGTCGTCCAGGAGATGTCGAACAAGGCGGAGGATCTCTCGGTTCAGGATCTTGCCGAACTCATCTGCCGGGATTTGACCACCGTCGCGAAGATCATGCGGGCCGCGAACTGCCTGGGCTATAATCCGAGCGCAGTGGATGTGACAACGCTGCCGGAGGCGATTAGCGTCATCGGTTTCGAAACAATCCGCAACCTGGTGATTTCGCTCCTGCTGATGGAGAACGCGGAAAAACGTTTTGGCGCGGATGAGAGTCACGATGTGGCGGCGGTGGCGCTTTCGAGCGCCATGACGACGCAGGCCATTGCCCAACGCATGTCGGGCTTGAATCCCGAGCAGGCATTCGTGTGCGGCGCGTTACGTCACTACGGCAAGCTGCTCTTGAGCACTTTCCTGCCGGATGAATTTCTCGACGCGCAGGAGCTGGCGAAGGAGCGCCCGGTCGACGGGGCGTATCAGGAGGTGTTCGGCCTGACGCCACTGGAGTTGGGCCGGCGGATACTGTCCGAGTCGAACCTGTCCAAGGTGATTCAACACGCATTGGAGCCCGCGCTTCCGGACATGATCCGGTCCAAGAAGTTAAACGACGCAGACAAGCTGATCGTCATTTCGGATTTCTCCGCGAAGCTGTGCGAGCTGCTCGATGAGCCGGAGCTGTCCACGAAGTCGTATCAGGCGGGCGTCGAGCAACTGCTCAAGAATTACTCGTCGTCGCTGGCGCTGGAGCAGGACGACCTCAAGGAGATTATTGCACAGGTCAGTCGCATGATGAATTCAGTCGGCCGCGCGCAGGGGTTCCAATCCTTTGCGAGTCCGATCGTGAATCGCCTTGAACTGATCGCAGCGGGCCGTCCGCTGGAGTCCGCCAGGCGTGTGAGCGCCACTACCGATGGCACGTCCGATGAAGCGCGCGCGTCCGCCGCCGATCCGCTGGTCATCGGTCTTGCCGAAGTCGAACGCCTCATCGGGGTCGCTCCTGTGGATGCCCGGAAGGTGTTCACCGTCGCCGCTCGCGCGGTGAAGGCGGGACTGCGGCTCCGAAGCTGTCTTGTCTTTTTGCAGGAACCCGACAGCCCGTTGTTTGCCGCGGCAGTGGGAGCGGGGCCGATGTTCCACGAGATCCGGAATCAGCCGCTGATTGATCCGGGCCACAGGGATGTGTTCACGGTCTGCATCGCTCGCGGGGAGGATGTATTGATCAAGAATCCGGACGACGCGACGATCGCACCGTTCATCCCGGGCTGGTTCAGGGGCAGCGTATCTAAAGGCTCGATGGCGTTGCTGCCGGTGAAGGATCTCGATGGAACGTTTGCGATGATCTGCGGCGTGGTGGGGATGGCGGAGCGGATCGAGCTGACAGGGCCCCGCCTCCAGCAGCTCAAGAAGCTGCGCGGCTATCTCGGCATGTTGCGCGAGGCCGCCTTCGAGCGACGCAGTGCAGCCTGATTCAAGCTGAAAAGAGCAGTTGGAATAGCCGCGAAAGAACGCAGAGAACGTAAAGAAAAGAAGTCGGAATCAAAACCATGCTGGCATTTGGCCTCACCCGATGGGGGAACTGCGCCGGGGCGTGCGTCCGTTCATGAAAAACTTCTCTCTGTGCTCTTTGCGTTCTTTCGCGGCCAGTTCAACTGCTGGATTTAGGATCAGCCGGTCGGAGTGACGCGGCGTGTGCAAAAGAAAAGGCGGCCCGTTGCCGGGCCGCCTTGTGAAAGACAGGAGTTCTTAAAGGATCAGTGTTTTCCGCCCTGACTACCGCCTTCGATCTGGACCGGCTTGTAGCCGCCGATCGTCTTGAAGTAGAGGAACAGCAGGAGGTAGATGGCTGCCATCACGGCCGGGATGAACGAATCCGCCTGAAGCGTCTTGCGGTCACCGATGATGCTGGCGTCGGCCACAGCCTTCTGGTCGGGCGTCTTCGTCGTGGCAGTCTGCGCGGCGGAAAGCTTGGTGCCATCCAGGCCGTTCACTTCTTTCAGGAACAGGAATTTGCTCGGCGTGGCCGCCTTGTATTGCTCGTAAACGGCAGGTGCGGTGGACGAGAGATGCTCAGTGGTGAAGCGATCCTTGGCGTAGCCGAGGCCGGGTCCGCCGAGGAGACCGGCCGACATCATGCCAATACCGCCCATGATCGACATCGCAATGGCTCCAGTGCGCGGGAAACGATCTCCGACCACCGCCAGCATGGTCGGCCAGAAGAAGGTCTTGCCCACGGCGTAAACGGCGAGCGCGATCAACGCACCCGCAAAGGTCTCGATGCCGCTGACCATGCGCAGTCCGATGACGGCGAGCACGGAGCAGATGAAGAGCAGGCCGATGGGAGAAATCTTGAGGCTCTTCTCGATGAAGTGGGCGCAGAAGCGGAGCGCGAACATCAGCAGCGACGTGAAGACGAACAGGATCTTGCCTTCACCCGGCGTAAGAATGTTGCCGGTGATGTTTTGAATCCAGCCGTCCGTCCCGAGTTCCACCGCGCCGACCAGGGCGTGGGTGATGAACAGGACGAACAACAGCACTGAGCCGATGGATCCCCGCGTCATCGCAGCCGACGCAAGCAGGATGGCCAGACCGACGCCGTAAGAAGCCATCTCGGGGAGCTTCAAGGCATCCATGCAGAAACGTGACAGCAAATAGCAGGCAACCGCCGCTCCCAGAATTCCCACTTCCTTGAGCATGTCGCCGACGCTCAAACCCTTCGCGGACGCTTCAGATTTCGGGAAATGCTGGCCGAAGAACGCGATGCCGTAGAGCACGGTCGGCACGAGGAACAGACCGAGCTGAAACTTCCAGCCCAGCGCGTTCGGGCCTTCTCCGAGCGTCCAGCCGATGAGTCCGCCGATGACGAGACCGGCGGGCCAGCTGGCGTGAAGGATGTTCAGGTAATGAGTGCGGTTCTTGGGGAACAAGGTGGAGACCAGCGGATTCGCCACGGCTTCGAGCGTGCCGTTGGCCAGCGCGAAGATAAACGTGCCCCAGTAAAGGAAGTTGTAGGCTGTTTCCACCGCCTGCCCTTTGCTCGCCGCAAAAGTCACGAAGGCCGACAGCACATGGAACAGGAAGGCCGCGACGACCAGCTTGCCGTAGCCGATCTTGTCCACGATCACGCCGCCAATGATGATGCCGAAGCAGAAGCCGGTGAAACCCGCCCCGCCGATCGCGCCAAGCTGCGCCCCGGTGAAACCAAAGTCAGCGGCCCAGTTGGCCAGAATGCCGCCTCGAATGCCGAAGCCGATGCCGGCGGCGAGAATGGCGAGGAAGCCGGCCCAGAGGAGCCGTTTCGCGTTGGGTGCAATACCTTCAGATGTTCCTGACATAGTTTTGTTCTTGTTTGGTTATTGAGTGAATGCGGGAAGTTTCACAATCGCGCCGCCCTTGAGCGCGGATTGATGCGCGCAGAGTCCGACGCAGGTCCAGTTGGCGGATTGCTTCGCGTTCGGAAACGGCTGGCGGTTCTCGACCAGCGACATGACCAGCTCGTTGGCCAGGTGCGGATGGCTGCCGCCGTGTCCGCCGCCCTGCGTGAAGGAGAGGTGCGTCTTCGTGCCGGTGTCGTACACACCCTTGGTGGTGAAGCGCTGGATCGGCTTCGGCAAACGCTTGGCGAAGTCCGGGGTCTTGATGAGCTTCGGAATCTTCGGCTCAGGCAGTTTCGCCGTGTGCATGACGAGCGGCTGATGCTCGATGAGCGGCCATTCCACGGAAGCCTTGCTGCCATACACGTCGATGCTCTCGCGATACTGCCGCGCAGTGTCGAACAGCGAGCGGATGATGCGCGCGCTCACGTCGGTGTCGGCGTATTTGATGTGCGCGGTCTCGACGGCGAAGGGCGACCCGTAGTGTTTCTGCAATTCCTTGCGAACGGTGCCGGAGCCAAAGCAGGAGACGTATTCAGCGGGCTTGCCAATCAGGCCGGACACCGGGCCGACGCAATGCGTCGCGTACCACATCGGCGGAAGACCGGGCCAGTAATTCGGCCAGCCATCCATGTCCTGCTGATGGCTCGCCTGCACGAACTGGAGCTTGCCCAGCTTGCCGGCATCCAACAGCTCCTTCATGAAAAGATACTCGCGTGCGTAAACGACGGTCTCCGCCATCATGTAGCGCAGGCCGGTTTTCTTCACGAGCTCGACGATCTTTTTGCAGTCCTCGATGTTCGTGGCCATCGGAACGGTGCAGGAGACGTGCTTGCCCGCCTTCAACGCCGCAATGCTCATCCAGCCGTGGTCGGGAATCGGCGAGTTGATGTGGACGGCGTCCACCTTTGGGTCTTTCAGGACGTCCTTGAAATCCGAGTAACGCGCGGCAATGCCAAACGCGTCGCCGATGGCAGTGAGCTTCTTGGGATCGCGCTGGCAGATCGCATACATGTTTGCATGAGGATGCCGCTGGTAGATGGGAATGAACTCCGCCCCGAAGCCGAGACCGACAATGGCGATGTTGATTTTGCGCTGGCTCATGATTCTTAAAACTAGTGAAAGCTGTGGCCGCAATACGTCCGTCCGAAAAGGAACCACGGGAACAGCGATGCGCGACATGACACCTTTCGAGCAGGTGACTGTCAACGGAAAATTCCCGCAGACACCGCTTCACGACGCGTGATCGGCATGGCGTGACGACGCACTTTTACCTTGGGTTTCGTGATGGACGTGTTGTGATCCGCGCGAATGTCTCCGGCGCTGATTCTCGCCTGCGTGGGCGGTTACTTCGGGTTCCTGCTGCTGATTGCCTGGTTCACCAGCCGCAACGCGAGCAATGCCGCGTACTTCCTCGGTAACAAGTCGTCGCCGTGGTATGCCGTCGCGTTCGGGCTCATCGGCGATTCGCTCTCCGGCGTCACGTTCATCTCCGTGCCGGGCAAGGTCGCGGCGGATCAATTCTCCTATCTGCAAATCGTCTTCGGCTACGTCATTGGCTACGTCGTGATCGCCGAGGTCCTGCTCCCGCTCTATTACCGGCTGAACCTCACCTCCATCTACAGCTACCTGCGTCAGCGCTTCGGCCCGCATTCGCAGAAAGTCGGTGCGCTGTTCTTCATTCTGTCGCGCACGACGGGCGCGGCGGCACGACTGTTCCTCGCGGCGAACGTCTTTCAAACCTTCGTCTTCGACCAATGGAACGTCCCGTTCTGGCTGACGGTCAGCATCACCATCGCGCTGATTCTGGCCTACACCTACCGCGGCGGCATCAAGACGCTCGTCTGGACGGACACCTTCCAATCCACCTTCCTGTTGCTCGGCGTGGTGCTGTCCATCGCCGCCATCGCGAGCGAGCTGAATCTCGGCCTCAGCGGACTCATCTCCACCGTGCGTGAGAGCGAGATGTCGAAGACGTTCTTCTGGGACTGGCGCGCGACGAACTATTTCTGGAAGCAATTTCTCAGCGGCATTTTCATCGCGATTGTCATGACGGGTCTCGATCAGAACATGATGCAAAAGAACCTCAGTTGCCGCTCGCTGCGGGAGGCCAAGAAGAACATTTACTCGTTCACCGGCGTGATGGTGCTCGTGAATCTTCTCTTCGTTTCGCTCGGCGTCCTGCTCTTCCACTACGCGAAGACCAAGGGCGTCGAGATTCCAAAAACCACCGACCATCTCTTCCCTACGCTGGCGTTGCATCACCTCGGCGCGTTCGCAGCGATGGTGTTTGTGGTCGGATTGACCGCCGCGACGTTCTCCAGCGCGGACTCGGTGCTGACCACGCTCACGACCTCGTTCTGCATCGACTGGCTGGGCATGGAGGAACGCAAAGGTTTCACGGACGCGCAGAAGACCGCTCTCCGGCACAAGGTCCACATCGGCTTCGCGGTCGTGCTGTGGCTGGTCATCCTCGGTTTCAAGGCGCTCAACAGCAAAGCGGTCATCGACGCCATCTTCACGCTGGCCAGTTACACCTACGGCCCGTTGCTGGGACTGTTCGCGTTCGGTCTCTTCGCGAAACTTTCCGTGCGCGACGGCTGGGTGCCGCTCATCTGCTGCGCGTCGCCGCTGATCTGCTTTGTCATCCAGACCAACTCCGTCCGCTGGCTCAACGGCTACAAGATGGGTTTCGAGCTGTTGATGTTAAACGGTCTGCTGACCTTCATCGGCCTGTGGCTGATCCGGAAGCCGACGTCGCCTGCTTCCGCATGAGCCACCACGAACAATTCGCCACCTCGCTGCTCAATCCCGAGCCCTTGCTCGTGCTCGCGCCGATGCAGGATGTGACCGATCTCCCGTTCTGGAAACTGATGGCGGCCTACGGCGGCGCGGACGTTTACTACACGGAGTATTTCCGCGTTCACCCGACCTCGAACATCGAGAAAGACATCCTCCGCTCCGTCACCGAGAACCCGACCGGCCGACCCGTGGTCGCCCAGATGATCGGCAACGACATCCCGTCGCTCGTCCGCACGGCGAAGGAGCTCCAGCATCATCCGATTGTCGCGGTGGACCTGAACCTCGGCTGCCCGGCGCCGATCGTTTATCGCAAGTGCGCGGGCGGTGGACTGCTCCGTGAACCCAAGCGCATCGACGCCATCCTCGGCGCGTTGCGCGACGCGGTGAGCATCAAGTTCACCGTCAAGACGCGGATTGGTTTTGATTCGCCCGCCGTCTTCGATGAGCTGCTGCCCATCTTCGCCCGACACTCGATCGACCTGCTGACGGTCCACGGACGCACGGTCGCCGAAATGTATCGCAGCGAAGTGCATTACGATTACATCGCGCGCGCAGTGGAGGCGATGCCCTGCCCTGTCGTCGCGAATGGCAACGTCCACTCTGCGAAGTCCGCCGAGGCGATCCTGGCGCAGACCAAGGCGCGTGGCTTGATGATCGGGCGCGGCGCGATTCGCAACCCGTGGATCTTCGAGCAGATTCGGCAACACCGCCGCGGCGAGCCGACAACGTTACCGACCGGGCGCGACGTGCTGCACTACGTCGCGACGCTTTACGAAGCGGTCTGCACGCCGGGCGTTCGCGAGGCGTCGCAGGTGCAGAAGATGAAGAAGTATCTGAACTACCTCGGCGTGGGCGTGGAGCCGACGGGGAAGTTCCTCCACGACATCCGCCGCGTCCATACGCGCGATGATTTTTTCCGGGTTTGCACCGAGCATCTCGACCACGACCGGCCCATGCCGCTGGAGCCGTTCCCGATGCCGACGCCCGGCGATCCGGATTCGGAGGCGGCTTGAACTCAAGCTTGGTTTCACATCGAGTTAGCGGACCGCGGCTGTGTCCGGAGGAACAGCCGCAGCATGCCGTCGTTAGGTAACCGCTGCGGCTGTCCTTCGCCACAGCCGCGCTCCATCAACATTGGCCATGGCACTCGCTCTAAATTCTCCACAAAATTCTAGCTGCCAGACTCGCGGGCATTTTCCTAGAGTCTCACCACATTTAAACAACGTAACTACGAAGACACACGACCTATGAACGCCATGCACGAGATCGACTACAAGGTTTACGGAGACGATATGCAGTTCGTCGAAGTGGAACTGGACCCGCAGGAAGCCGTCGTCGCCGAAGCCGGCGGCATGATGTACATGGAGGACGGCATCGAGATGGAAACGATCTTCGGAGATGGTTCGCAACAGCAGGGTGGCGGATTCCTCAGCTCACTGATGGGCGCAGGAAAACGCCTGCTCACTGGCGAGTCGTTGTTCATGACGGTTTTTCAGAACCAGGGTCAGGGCAAGAAGAAGGTCGCGTTCGGCGCGCCGTATCCAGGCAAGATCATTCCTGTTCACCTGTCGGAGATTGGCGGCGAACTGATCGCGCAAAAGGATTCCTTCCTCTGCGCCGCGAAGGGCGTGAGCGTCGGCATCGCGTTCAACAAGAAGATCGGCACCGGTCTTTTCGGTGGTGAGGGGTTCATCATGCAGCGCCTCCAAGGCGACGGCTGGGCGTTCGTTCACGCGGGCGGCACGATCATCCAGAAGCAGCTCGGCATTGGCGAAACGCTGCGCGTGGACACCGGCTGCATCGTGGCCTTCCAGCCGACGGTGCAATACGACATCCAATACGTCGGCAAAATCAAAACGGCTTTCTTCGGCGGTGAAGGTTTGTTCTTCGCCACGCTGCGCGGGCCCGGACACGTCTGGCTGCAATCGCTGCCGCTGAGCCGCCTCGCGGACCGTATCGTCGCCGCCGCGCCGCAGACCGGTCGCGGTGGACGCGAGGAGGGCTCGATGCTCGGCGGCTTGGGTCGCATGCTGGATGGGGATAGGTGAGCTGTGGTTGGTTGAATGTGTGTTAGGCCTACTATCATCATATGAAAAATCTAGGGCGCGCATTGAAAGCAGGAGTCAAAGGCTTCGCCAACGCATTTGGACCGGCGCGCTATCACGCAGGAGGCGTGCAGGTTCGATGCACGCACTGTAAGGGAGAGTTGTTTCAGGAGCAGGAGGCTCTCCTAAACACGACCGGCATGACGCTCGCCAATCTCGATTGGCTGAACAAGTCAGGCACAGCTTTGTTGTGCGAGAATTGCGGATTGATTCAGTGGTATGCCAAGAAACCTGAGAGGTCGTAGGCCTAACCAAACGCCGCAGGGGCTAATCTGTCCGTTCAATATCGCGCCGGAAGATTAGGATTAAGAACGAAGGAAGTTTGCTCTCACCTCCAATCTCCCTCCTTCGCGGCTACTTTATTTGCTTCCAAGTCACACGCCTGCTAGAAAGCGGGCGTGCAACCTGTTCTCGATTACCTGAAAAAGAACGAAGCCCGGTTCATCAACGAGCTTTGCGACTACCTCCGTTTCCCCAGCGTCTCCGCGCAATCCAAACACACGAAGGATCTCTCGGCGTGCGCCAACTGGTTGGTGAAACGCTGCCGCGACATCGGCCTCGAAACCAAGCTCTGCCCGACGGATGGCAATCCCATCGTGGTCGCGAAGACGCCGCGCCGCAAAGGCGCCAAGCGCCCGCACTTTCTCGTTTACGGCCATTACGACGTGCAGCCGGCGGAACCGTTCGATCTCTGGAAGACGCCGCCGTTCGAGCCACGCATCGAGAAGGGTCGCCTCTACGCGCGCGGTTCGGCGGACAACAAGGGCCAGCACCTCGCACACTTGAACGCGGTCGAAGCGTATCTCAAGACCGGCACTGAGCTCCCCTGCGATCTCACGTTCGTCATCGAGGGCGAAGAGGAAGTGGGCAGCAAATGTCTCGGCGGCTTTCTCAAGCAGAACATCAAAGAGCTCCGTTGCGACGCGGTCGTCATCTCCGACAACGGTCTGCCGAGCGTTGACCTTCCGGCGCTCACGTATGCGCTGCGCGGCATCCTCGCCGTGGAAGTCATTCTGCATGGGCCGTCGCGTGATTTGCATTCCGGCATCTTCGGCGGCGCGCTGGATAATCCGGCCATGGCGCTCTGCCAGTTGCTCGCGCAGCTCCGCGACAAGAACGGGCGCATCGCCATCCCCGGATTCTACGCGGACGTCGCGCCGCTCTCGGCCTACGAGCGCAAGCAGCTCGCGCGGTTGCCGCACAACGATCGCGAGATGGCTAAGTTCCTCGGCGTGCCGGAGCTCTTCGGCGAAAAGGGATTCACCGCCACCGAGCGCCGGAGCGC
>CAMCCU010000171.1 GCA_945872975.1 Pedosphaera parvula Ellin514 | reverse complement strand
GGTCAGGGAAAGCTTGTTGGAGCTCTGGTTGATCACCTTGCTCTTGGTGTCGATGGCGATGGTGTTCGTGAAGTCCGCCGCGAGGTTGCCGCCGGTGAAGGTGACGAGAGCGTTGGACAGATTGAGAATCGCATTGGTCGTCGGCGGGACGAAGCGCGAGCCCGCGATGATGGATTCGTTGGTGAAGGCGCCCGGGTAATACTTCGCGACGTTCGTTTGCTTGAACCAGGTGAAGAGTCCGCTGACGTCGGTGGTCGGTTCGTTCGTGAAGTTCACCCAGCTGATGAGCGAGCCTTTGCCTTTGTAGAGCGGCAGGTAGAGCGGCCACTGGCTATGCTTTGAAAGCACGGTCTTCTGCGTGACCTTCGTGCCATCGGCGAGGGTTCCGCTGAGGGAGACAGCTCCCTTCGTTGTCACGGTCACAGCGCCGAAGCTGTCGGATTCCGGGGCGGTGGCGGAGTTGGTGTCCGCCGGGAAGAGCACGGTGTATTTCCCAGCTTGCGGCGCGATGTTGATCTTGCCGTCGTAGAAGGCGCGGTCGGCGACGAGTTGCGCAGTCCACACAGTGCCGGTGGAGGCTTGTTCCGTCACAGTGCCGGTCAGTTGATCGGTGTTATTCGTGATGTCCAGGCTCAGGTCGAGCTGGACCGGGTTCGTTCCTTTGCGCTCGACGAGGAAGTTGCCGAAACCAAACGCATTGAGCGTTCCCTTCACGGAATGGCTGCCGCCGTTCAAGAGCAGCTTGCCGGAGCTGGCGCCGGAGCTTCCTACTTTGAGGGTGAGAAATCCTGAGCTGGCCTGCTCGAAATAGTTCGCGTCGTTGTTGTAGAAGAGCCCGTTGTAATTGCCCTGCACGACGGGGAAGAGATTCGTGCCGAACGTGGCGGTGAGAGAATGGTCCCGGTCCATCATGAACGTCAGCTTCGGGTTCAACGAGCTGGTGGAGCCGCTCCAGTCGCCAAAGAGATAACCTTTGCCGGGCTTGGCGGTGAGCGTGTAGTTGCGACCGAGTTCGAGCAGCTGGGTGTTCGTGGCTCCGCTGATGGTTCCGGTGCCCACCACATTGAGCGAGATGGGAACCTTCACGCGGTGGAAGATGCGGCGAGTGGCTTCGGTCACGTTGCCCGAGGTGTCGTAGGCTTTGACAACGATGACGTTCGTGCCGCCGGGGAGATCGGTGAGATTGGTGGACCAAGCGCCGCTGTTCGTGGCGACGAGCAGCCCGTCTCCGCCGTTCACTTCCACGAAGACGTTCGAGACGGCGACGTTGTCGTACGCCGTGCCGCTGACCAGCGCGGTGGCGTTGGTGATGACGAGGTTCGTGACGGGATTGACGATGGCGAGATTGGGTCCGACGAGGTCAGGACCGCTCACCATCACCACCTGCACATTGAACAAGTCGTTATACTCCGGGCAGGTGCTGGTGGGCAGAAACGGTCCCACGGGCAGGCCGGGGAGCACGAGTCGCGATCCGCCGGGATAGAGGCGCAGTGTGCTGCAGTTCGTGTTGGCCGTGGTGACGATCCGGCTGATGGCAGAGAGCGTGTTGAAGTATTGCAGCGTGTTCGTGCCTTCGCTGGAGGTGATTCGGCCGAACACCGTGTAGCGACGGCTGTCCAGCAGGGTGGTGTTGTTCGTCAAGTTGAAGAACCACGAAGCGGTGGCGGAATTAGGCAGCGCGGTGTTCGGGTTGGAGGGGTTTTGCTCAAGGAACATCGCAAGGGTGCCAAACACATTGCCGTAGTATTGACCCACTGCGGATTCGTTCGTAATGGCCGCGCCCGTGGGAATCTTGTTCAGGACCGTGAAGTTGCCCGGGCTCGTCGGGTTGGTGATGACTCCGAAGCCGCCCTGCACCAGGGAACTGGGTGCGCAATAGTGCATGATGGTGTTGCTGTAGGCCCCGCTCTGCGCGTAAACGAGGAAGTTGGACACCGTGATGGGCTTCTGCGAGTCGAACAACTCCACGTCAACATTGCCGAGCGTGGTCGCGCCATACCGGATCAGAAACCGCACCGTGCTGTTCGACTGCGCGGAAGTGGTCGGGACGAGGGCAGTGGAAACGAGGAGGCAAAGCAGACCAACGATTGAGAATGTTTTCATGGTGTCAGTAAACCAACTGGCCGCACCGTAGCAGCTTCGCGTTGGCTGACAACCATGGGTTTGACCGGAGGGCTGGGCTCAGGTCTTCTTTCTCACCAGGTAATCGCCCATCGCGAGAATCTGCAGGTCGCTTCCGTAAAACATGTTCAACGCATCGTCCGGCGAACACACCATCGGCTCGCCCCGGCGGTTGAGCGACGTGTTCAGCAGCACTCCCACGCCGGTCTTCGCCTCGAACTTTCGCAGCAGCTCGTAGTAACGCGGGTTGCTCTTCGCCGTGACGATCTGCGGACGCGCGGTGCCGTCTTCATGCACGACTTCCGGGATGCGCTTCTTCCAATGCTCGGCCACGTCGAACGTGAATGTCATGTAGGGCGACGGATGATCGGTCTGGAGAATGTCCGGCGCGATGCTGTCGAGCATCGACGGGCAGAACGGTCGCCAGCGTTCGCGATACTTGATCTGCGCGTTGATCAGATCGGCGACGCCGCGGCTGGCTGGATTGCCGATGATGCTGCGGTTGCCGAGCGAGCGCGGGCCGAATTCCATCCGGCCTTGGAACCACGAGATGACTTCGCCCTTGGCCAGAAGTTCTGCGGCGACATCGGTGATGTTCGCGCATTTCTCGTATTGAACGCCGCGCTTCTTGAGCACTGCTTCGATCTCGTCCGCCGTGTATTCCGGCCCGAGATAGGCGTCGTTCATCGGCTGAATCGTGTCGCCCAGCTCGTGCGCCGCGTAGGTCGCCGCGCCGAGCGCCGTTCCGGAATCGCCCGCCGCCGGTTGCACGAAGAGTTCGTGGCCGGGCCCGAGCGTCTGGATGATGCGCTGGTTGCACTTCACGTTCAGCGCGACGCCGCCGGCGTAGCAAAGCCGCTTCGTTTTCGCAATGTGATCGCCGAGGTAAAACTTCGTGAGTTCGAGCACGATCTCTTCGAGCAGCTTCTGCACGGCTGCGGCGATGTGAACGTAAGGTTCGTCAATCTCGTCGCCGGCGCGTGGCGGACCCCATTTGTCGATCAGCTTCTTCGAGAAGTAAGTGCCCTTGCCGTCGCGCTTGTAGCGACGCGTGCCGATGCAGTTCACGAGCTGCGTGTTGATGGTGAAGCCGGTCTTGTCCCAGAGCACGAGGTCGCGGAGATCGAACTTCGTCGCGTCGCCATAGGGCGCCATGCCCATGACTTTGAATTCGCCATCCAGCATCTCGAAGCCGAGAAACTCCGTGACCGCGCCGTAGAATCCGCCGAGCGAATCCGGCGCGTAGAATTCCTTGATGGGCTGGATGTCGCCGCCGATGCCGTGGCCGAACCACGTCGTGCAGTATTCGCCGACGCCATCGATGCTCATGATCGCCGCGTCCTTGTAGCCGGAGAGATGGTAGGCGCTGGAGGCGTGCGCGAGGTGATGTTCCACGGGCACGAACTTGATCTTGCGCGGATCGATGCCGACGCGTTCGAGCATCGCGAAGACCTGGCTGACGTTGCGGCGATAGCGGCGGTTGCCGTTCAGCAGCGCGACGAGCGCACGATCCGGCGCATACCAATGCCGCGCCGCGTAATGCCAGCGTGCGGGACTGAACAAGCTGATCGGCGCGAAGGGATACGCGACGACTTGAATGTCCGAAGGTTTCAGCCCGGCGTGCTTGAGGCAGAACTTCGTCGCAAGCTCGGCCTGCAGGCCTTTTGCGTGTTTGTCGCGGTTGAAGCGTTCCTCATCCGCGGCGGCGATCGCCTTGCCGTCAATGACCAGGGCTGCAGCCGGATCGTGTCCGACGGCGCCGCCGAGTCCGAGGACGATCATGACCTCGGCTCCACGGCGGGAGCGAGAAGGGCGCGGGAGATGTTGCGCCGCGGACAGGGCGAAAGCGCCTCGTGCTGGCGAGTGATCAAAAGTCGTCGAGCGATGAACGATCCCATCATGGTAGTCGCGGAATTCTCCGTGAAGCGGCCTTAGGGCGAAGCTGACGGACAGTCAGTGCCGCAGGTTGTCTTCAACGGGTGGCCGACTCTAAGAAGTGACCTTGCTCAAGGCAACGGACTTTTTGGAGAACGAGGCGATGCCGGGCGGAGCGCGTCCCTTGCTGAAACTTCTCAGGCCCGGCGATTATTACTTGGAGAACTTCTCGAAGTCCGCCTGGTCGCCCTTGAAGGCTTCGGCTTTCTTGCCGACGCGGACGATCTTGAGCGTGTTGATCTTGTCGCCCATCGCGATCTTGTTCACGACGTCCTGGCCTTCGGTGACGTGGCCGAAGACGGTGTGCTTGCCGTTGAGCCAGGGCGTCGCGACGTGAGTGATGAAGAACTGGCTGCCATTGCTGACGGGGCCGGCGTTCGCCATGGAGAGGATGCCGGGACCGGCGTGCTTCAGCTCGGGGAGGCATTCATCTTTGAATTTGTAGCCGGGACCGCCGGTGCCGCGACCCTGGGGGCATCCGCCTTGGACCATGAAGTTCGGGATGACGCGGTGAAAGGCCAGTCCGTCGTAGTAGGGCTTGTCCTGTTTCTTCGGAGCGCTGCCGTCGCGGGAATAGTTCTTCGTGCCTTCGGCGAGGCCGACAAAGTTGGCGACCGTGAGGGGCGTCTTCTCGAATTCGAGCTGGCAGACGATCTTGCCTTTAGAGGTGTCGAACTCGGCATAGAGACCGTCGGCGAGTTTGGAGTCAGCGGCTTTGGTGGACATAGAGGATATGGCGATGGTGATGACTGAGAGTGTCGTGGCGAACAATGACTTCGTTTTCATAACGGGCGTATCCAAGGAGATTTTGCGGCGGAGCGGAAGTCTTTTTTTGCGGGAAGCTTGATGCGGATCTGCGTGCCTGCGCGTCTATCGACGCGCAGAAACGACGCCGGGTATCTTCAAGGTGTCGCCTTCTTTCAAGATGGCTCTGGATCCATTCGGGCGGATCACCGTGCCATCGCCGTTCACCTTGGTGCCGTCGGCCATTGATATCACCTGGCCGCGCCGGACGTCCACTTTGCCGCCGTCCTTGTAGAGCACCACCTTGCCGCCGGTCATGGAGATCGTGTCCGTCACGCCGACCGCGCTGCCATCGAGTTTGAGCAGTTGACCGTCCAGCAGGCGTTGCAGCGAACCGCCCCGGCGAATGGTGCCATCGGCCAGGACTTTTCCTCCGTCAGCCAACGCATACTCGCCGGACAGGATCTTGATCTCGCCATCAGTGACAACCTGCACGCGACCTTTGCGCAGCGTGACGTGATCGAACACCGGGACCACGGTGCCATCGGGACTGGTCAACATTCCCTGCGCATCGATGACCTGGCCTTCGCTCATCTGGCGGCTCTTGCCTTTGCCGACGGTGAAAACTCCATTCGTTTTTACCACGACGTCGTTGGGCAATGCCGTGTCCGTCGTGGCCTCCGTCAGCTTGCCTTCCAGCGGAGCGAGCACCTTGCCGGCCTTGAAGGTGACGCGATCTGCCGGGGCGCTTTTTTGGGCGGAAGCCGTGCCAGCGAAGGACAACCACGCCATCGCTGCGATGGTCAGTAAGGAATTCATTTTCATAAGCTCAGTTCTTTCCAGATCGTCCGGTTGCCGCAGCTTTCTGCCGCGGGCGCAGGCGAAACCTGTCGCCACGTATATCGGCAAAGAGCCGTCCTGGGAAAGGGGGAACGTTTGGGGCTCTGCGGACCCGCTTTAGTCTTGGCATCCAATTAAGCCAGCCGCCACACTCCGCGCAATGTCCTGGCTCGAATCACTGGATCTCTCGCTCTTCCGCTTCGTCAACCTGAAGCTGAGCAATCCGTTGTTCGACGCCATCATGCCGCAGTTCGCCGGCAATGCCTGGTTTGTCCCGTTGGCGATCTTCCTCGCCGTCTGGCTGGGGTGGAAGGGTGGCACTCGCGCCCGGCTTTTCATCCTGATGCTCGCGCTCGTCATCGGCCTGGGCGACGGATTCGTCATCAACACCATCAAGAAAACGGTCGCCCGCCCGCGTCCTTACCACGCCGTGCCGGAGGTGAATCTTCTGGTGGGCAAAGGCGGCAGCGGCTCCATGCCGTCGGCACATACCTCGACGTGGTGCGCGGCCACGTTGATTGCGTTCGTTTACTACCGGCGGACGTGGCGGTTCATGGTGCCGCTCGCGGTGTGCATGGCGTTCTCGCGCGTCTATCTCGGCGTGCATTATCCCAGCGACGTGATCGCCGGGGCCATTCTCGGCGCGGGCTACGCTGTGGCCGGATTGTGGGGGCTCGAGGCTCTGTGGCGATTTGCGGGCCGACGATGGTTTCCGAACTGGTGGCGCTGCCTGCCGTCACTCATGGAGGTCCGTGCCAAGTCCCAACCCTCGGGCGCTCCCAGTCCGAAGCCAGCCGTAGAGAGCCTTCAGTGGCTTCGCCTTGGTTACCTGCTCATCGCCGCCTTGTTCGCCTTCCGCCTCTACTACATTGGCAGTGGGAAGATCGAGTTGAGCGAAGACGAGGCCTACCAATGGCTCTGGTCCAAACACCTCGCGCTCTCCTACTACAGCAAGCCCCTGATGATCGCCCTTGCCCAGTTCACCGGCACCTCGATCTGGGGCGACCGCGAGCTGGGCGTCCGCTTCCTGTCGCCGGTCATCGCCGCGTTCGTGAGCGTTCTTCTTCTGCGCTTCATGGCGAAGGAAGTCAGCGCCGCCGCCGGATTCTGGATCGTCGCGATGTGCAGCACCGCGCCGCTGCTGGCGGTGGGATCGACGTTGATGACCGTCGATCCGTTGCTCGTCCTCTTCTGGACCGCCGCGATGGTCGTCGGCTGGCGCGCGTTGCAATCGAACGGAACCACCGGCCAATGGCTCGCGACCGGACTGCTCATGGGCCTGGGCTTCCTCAGCAAATACACGGCGGCCATTCAGCTCGCCTGCTTCGCGCTGTTCTTCCTCCTGTGGAAACCCTCACGCATTCATCTGCGCCGCACTGGACCCTGGCTCGCGCTCGTCGTCTTCGTCCTCTGCATGACGCCGGTACTGATCTGGAACTCGCAGCACGGCTGGATCACGGTGGAGCACGTCGGCGAGAACGCGAAGCTCAACAAGCCGTGGGAGCCGACCCTGCGCTACTTCTTCGAGTTCATTGGCGCGGAAGCCGGGTTGTTGAACCCCATCTATCTGGCCGCATCGATCTGGGCCTCGGTCGCGTTGTGGAAACGGCGGGAGCGCAATCCGCTGCTCCTTTATTTCTTCGCGATGAGCGCGCCGGTCTTCTATGGCTACTGGCTCTACTCGTTGCATTCGCGCATCCTGCCAAACTGGATCGCCGCCGCCGCCGTCCCGATGTTTTGCCTTGCGGTTGTTTACTGGGAGCAACGCCGGCGCGAAGGATCGCGCTCTGTGACGCGCTGGCTGGCGGCGGGATTGATCATCGGTACGATCGCGGTGGTGTTCTGTCACGACACCGGAATCGTTCAGCAACTCACCAAGCGCCGCCTCCCGCCCAAGGCTGATCCGTTGCGGCGCGTGGATGGCTGGCGCGAGACGGCGCAAGTCGTGGGACAGGCGCGGACGCAGTTGCTCGCGGAGGGGAAGGACGTGCTCATCATCGGTTCGCATTACGGGCTCACCGGGCAGATCAGCTTCTATCTGCCGGCGGCGCGGGTCGGTTTGCCGGACGATCCGCTTGTCTATTACCGGACCTCGGACAAACCCAAGAACCAGTTCTACTTCTGGCCCGGCTACCGTGGCCGACACGCGGGAGCCAGCGCGATCTACGTCGATGAAGTGTCGCTGCCGAAGTTCCTGAAGGGCTGGTTCACGAAGTGGCTCGCCGGCAGCAAAGACATCTACCAGGCCGAGTCGCCCGCGAAGGTCAAGGTGCCGAAGGAAGTCTTGGAAGAGTTCGAGTCCGTTACCGATCTCGGCATACGCGACATCGTGGTGCGCGGCCAGGTTCTCCGGCGCGTCCAGCTCTTCGCCTGCCGCAACCTCCGCTGACGTGACAGCGCCGCTCCTCCAGACGCGCCTGCCGGTTTCCGACTACGACCTCGCTGCCACGCTCGCGTGCGGCCAGGCCTTTCGCTGGCGCGCCACGGAGCTCGGCTGGGAAGGCGTGATTGGCCAGCGCTGGGTCCGGCTGCGCGCGGTCGAAGGCGACATCCTTGCCGAATCCATGATGTCGCCTGGTGATTGGCGATGGCTCGTTGATTACCTTCAAGCAGAGCTGAGCCTCGCCTCGATCCTCGCCACGTTTCCTGATGACGAACCAATGCGCGCCAGCGTTGAAGCCTGTCGCGGCTTGCGTCTGCTGCGGCAGGAACCCTGGGAATGCCTCGCGTCATTCATCCTCTCGTCCACCAAGCAGATCGTGCAGATCCAGCAGATCGTCGAGTTGCTCTGCACGCGATTTGGTTCCGCGCTAGCGATGCCACCGGGTGCGCGCATGACGCACGCCTTCCCCACCGCGACCCAGCTCGCGACAACGACCGAAGCCGACCTGCGCGCGTGCAAGATGGGGTTCCGCGCGCCGAACCTGCTCGCCGCCGCCCGCGCCGTGGACTCCGGTGAACTTGATCTCAACCTGGTGGGGCAGGGGACCGTCGAGCAGGCGCGCGAGCAATTGATGCGACTGCCTGGTGTGGGTCCGAAGATCGCCAACTGCGTTCTGCTTTTCGCCTACGGTTATCAGCAGGCGTTCCCGGTGGATGTGTGGGTGATGAAGGCGCTGCGCCAGCTCTACTTTCCAAAGCGCCAGCCAAGGCCCGAGAGACTCCAGCGGTTTGTGGACACGTATTTCGGTCCGAACGCAGGCTACGCGCAGCAATACCTTTTTCACTACATGCGCACGAGGAGATAGCGGCTTCGGTCTGTTGAAAGGGGGGGGTGCATCTCGACACTTGCTCTCGATTGCAACTCTGGTGGAGCGCGGCTGTGTCGTCCCGACCAGCCGCAGCGGGTTGGAAAACACCGGAGTCTCCAGCAAATTCAACCGCCCGGCCTTCACGAGGGTGCTGCGGCTGGTCTTCGACACAGCCGCGGTCCGGGGGGCAGCAAGATGCGCCTTGGAATGACGTCGTCCAAAAATCCCCTTGGCCGGATTCGGTGCGGTGGTTAAGGTCCGGCCTCAATGATTAAGAGCAATCCCCTCGCTGTGGTTCTGGTCTCAGCCCTGTTTCTCTCGGCGCTGGCCAGCAGTTGGTTTTCCCTGTGGTGGTTCCTCGGAGCCCGCGAGATGCAGGCCATCGAGTTCCAGAACCAATCACTCGTCCGCGTCTCGTCCGCGATGCAGGCGATCGCCAACGACGCCGTGGAATACAGCCGGAAAAATCCCGCCATTGATCCGGTGCTGGTGCAGTTCGAGTTGAAGCCGCGTCCCGCCGCGCCGGCTCAACCTGCGGCTTCCACTACCCCGAAACCCGCCCGCTGAAAGGTCACATGGAATCAACCCCTGAATCACAGCCGAAACCCGAGTTGCTCAAAGAGCGGCCGACCGAATTCAACCGCGTGACGGTCGGCGAATTGGAGCAGCAGTGCCACGACCTGCGGACGTTGCTTAATGCGACGTTCGTCGCGTTGCTGGTGCTGAGCTTGAGCGTGAATCTCTTCCTCGGGAAACAAATGCGGCTGGTTCGCGCAAAGGTGTCCGAGTCGCGTCCCGTCATCCAGCGCATGCAGGCCGAGTTCCAAAAGAAGGAGCCGAACATGCGGAACTTCGTGAATGCGCTCCAGTCGTTCGGTGCCGTCCATGCCGACTTCCTGCCCATCCTCAACCGCTACCGCCAGGTGGTGCCTCAGTATTTCACTTCGCCGGTCGCTGTCTCGACCGCGCCGCAAGGCAACCCTGTTCCGGTGAATCCAGCTATAGGCCAGGCACCGCCAAGCGCAACTCGTCCGGCTGGACGTTGATCCTGAACGGGCAGGGCAGGGCACCAGCTCTTTCGGCACATGCTTGATGAACCGAACCTTCGCCATCGCACCGCTCGCCTTGATGCTGGTGGCCGGCGGATGTCAGACGGAATACTCGACCTCCATGCTTCCGGTTGGAGATAACGTGAAGGAATCGTTCCGGCGCGAGCAGCAGGTCACT
>CAMCCU010000170.1 GCA_945872975.1 Pedosphaera parvula Ellin514 | reverse complement strand
TTGAAGATGGTGATGAATCAGGCGGCCGACCGCTTCCACGCTGACGCCGGCGATGCGCAGGACAGCGCCATCAGTCAGCGGGCTGACGCTGAAGATAAGGTCGCTCCGGCGAGCGACTGGCTCGGACTTCATTGCCTCCAGCAAACGCGTGGCGATGGAATGGAGCGCGGGACCAAGAAGAAGAATCGTCGCGACGCAGTTAAATCGCCCGAGACGGTGGTTTGAACCGAGTTCACCGTCGTCAGGCGAGAGCAGCAGGGAATCAAGGAAGGTACGTTCAGAAGGAGCCGATGGATCGGCGGAATGAGCGGGAGCATCACGAACCGCCTCACCCCTCACCCCGGCCCTCTCCCCGTTGAGGGGAGAGGGGGCGGGAGGAATGATTTCGGCGGTCTGATTAACGGTTGCCGCGCTTTGTGTCCGTAAAACCTTGCGGTGCGAAGCGGCATCAGCGCCTTGTATCGGGGCCGAGAATTGTCCGGCGCTCCGCGACGCAGGATCGCGGCGTTGTGTCGCCGAAAGAGGACGTGCGTGGGTCGCGGCGCCCTCTCCCCTCAACGGGGAGAGGGCCGGGGTGAGGGGTGAAGACAGGCCAATCTCCCTAGCCGGAAGAGCAGGATAGGATTCTCGCGCCACTTTCCTCTCCCGCCAGACTTCGTTGCGACTGGCGAAGCGCGAACCTTCCCAGCGTTCGCCGCGTGCCGCACGCCCGGAGGTGAACCAATCGAGCAACACGAGGCTGGCATCGGGAGCGAGGTCGAAGCGTTGCCGCTGAGAGTACATCGAGCCTGCGAATGCCTGCACGGGATCGGGCGCGAAGACGAGAAGTGACCCAGCTTCGAGAGTGGCGTGAGTCTCGTGGCCGCTGGGGAGAGAGGCGGGGTTGCGGTAAATTTTAGTCGAGGCCTGGGTTCCGAGAAAGCAGCGCGCACTGGCGCGGAGCTGAACTTCCAGGCGCGTCTGATCGCCTGCCACCAGTCCTCCGCCGAAACTGCTCGTGTAGGCCCACACGCTTCGTCCGCGAGAACGCGGGGCGAGCAGCTTCATGGGATTGGTCGCGTAGCTCGAGGTGACAGCGCTTTCGCCAGACACCATCTGCACCTCGAGCGAGGCGAGCCCGGCCTGGCGCAGCATTGGTTCGGCGAGCGCGACCACGGGGCTTACAGGTGGCTTCCCCAGATCGCGGCCGCAGCCAGCACGGCACCAACACCTGCGCTTTGCAGAATTCGACGCGGGAGCTGGCTCTGGACGAAACGTCCACCGAACCACAACGCGAGTCCGGTCCCAGCGAGAAGCGCGAGATGATACGGACTGGTCATGACATGCGCGGCACCGTGTTCACCGAGGCCGTGGCCGGGATGCGCGTGGACGGAAAGCGTCGCGAGGAATGGAACCAGAGGAAGAAGGCGGATGATCTTCATACAGTCAGATGTTGTTTCACGATTTCGTCGTTCAATTCAGCGATCGGGCCGCTGGCCACCACGCTGCCGCGGTCCATGATGTAGAATTTGTCCCCGACATCCAGACAGAAGTCGAGATACTGCTCGACCAACAGAATCCCAATCTCGCCTTCCCTGCGCAGCAACTTGATGGCGTTGCCAATCTCTCGCGCCGTGGGATCGGGTTGAAGCCCGTCGTCGCGCAGCTTTTTAATCGTCTCGCCGATCTGATCGATGATGTTGGGCTGGATACCTTCCGTCGGCTCATCGAGCAGGAGCACTTTCGGGTTCGTGAGCAAAGCGCGGCCGATGGCGAGCTGTTGCTGCTGGCCACCGCTGAGCACGCCGCCCTTGCGCTGGAGCATTTCCTTGAGCACGGGGAAGAGTCCGAACACGCGATCCACCTCGCCGTTCAGTTTCTTGCCCTGGGCGATGGCGCCGATGCGGAGGTTTTCCCAGACGGTGAGTTGCGGGAAGATGTCGCGTCCTTGCGGGACGTAGCCGAGTCCGGCGCGAGCACGACCATCGGGCTTCATCCCGGCAAGCTCAGTGTCGTCGAGCTTCACGGAGCCGGAATCGAGCTTCACCAGGCCGGTGATGGACTTGAGCGTGGTGGTCTTGCCGACGCCGTTGCGGCCCATGAGGCAGACAACTTTGCCGGGTTCAACGGTGAGACTGACGTCGCGGAGGATGCGCGAGCCGTCGTAGCTGACGTGGATGTTGGAGAGGGTCAGCATGAGTGGAAATTCCAAACACCAAGATCCAAACACCAAAGAAATCCCAAGCTGCAAAACCCAAACTCCAAACAGCCGTTCGAAAACGCTTCACCATTGGAGTTTGCCATCTGGTGTTTCTCTGGTGTTTGGATCTTGGTGTTTGATGTTTTCATTGCGCCTTCTTCTTGCGTCCGAGATAGACCTCAATAACCCGTTCATCCGACTGCACCTGATCCACCGTGCCTTCACAGAGAAGGCTCCCCTGATGCAGCACGGAAACGGTGCGGGCAATTTGTCGGACGAAGACCATGTCGTGCTCGATGACGATGATGCTGTGCTTCCCGGCAAGGCTCATGAGGAGCTCGCCGGTCTTGGCGGTCTCCTCGTCGGTCATGCCGGCGGCGGGTTCGTCCACGAGGAGAAGCTTTGGGTTCTGCGCGAGCAACATTCCGATTTCGAGCCACTGCTTCTGGCCGTGCGACAGCGCCCCGGCTTTCCACGTCGCCCGGTCGGTCAGGCCGATGGTCTTGAGCACTTCATGGATGCGCTCGCGTTGGGACGCGGTCACGCGCGAGAAGATCGTGCTCCAGACGCTGCGGCTCCCCTGAAGCGAGAGCAGGATGTTCTCGAAGACCGTATGGTCGATGTAAACCGAGGGCGTCTGGAACTTCCGACCGATGCCGAGACGGTTGATCTCGTATTCGTTAAGCTCAGTCAGGTCCGTGTTCGCACCGAACTCGACCTTACCTTTGTCGGGCCGGGTGCGTCCGGTGATGATGTCGAGCATCGTGCTTTTGCCCGCGCCATTCGGGCCGATGATGACGCGGAGCTCACCTTCATCCATGTAGAAGTTGAGGTCGTTGATCGCCTTGAAGCCGTCGAAGGATTTGCTGACGCCTTCGAGCGAGAGAATGAATTGTTTGTGCGACGTCACGGGATCTTTGGGCTCACAGGTTGCGCCACGGGCCCGGTCTCGGCGGCGGGTTTACCAAAGAGCTTCTTCCTGAGTTCGCGGAACTGTTCGGGCAGACCGATGATTCCCTTCGGCATGAAGAGCGTCACGAAGACGAAGAGCGCGCCGAGGATGTAGGGCCATTGCTCGGCGAAGGCGTGCGTGGCGTAGCTCTTGAGCGAGTTGATGCCGATGGCGCCGAGGATCGGGCCGAGCAGATTACCACGTCCGCCGACCGCGCACCAAACGACGGCTTCGAGCGACTTGTCCGGCCCCATCTCGCTGGGATTGATGATGCCGACTTGCGGAACGAACAGCGCGCCGCCGAGTCCGCAGATGATCGCGGAGAGCACGAAGACGAAGAGCTTGAAGTTCGCCGTGGCGTAGCCGGAGAAGAGCACGCGGTTTTCGCTGTCCCGTATGGCGCGCTGGATCATGCCGAACTTCGTCGAGGTCAACCAGCGCAGGCCAAGATAGACGGAGAGCAGCAGCACGCCGGACGCGATGTAGAGCCAGCGCTTCGTGACTGGTGAATTAACCTCGTGGCCGAGGATGAACTTGAAGTCCGTGAGACCGTTGTTGCCGCCAAACGTGAAGTCGTTGCGGAAGAACATCAGTGTCGCGGCGTAGGTGAGCGCCTGACTGAGGATGGAGAAATAGACACCTTTGATGCGCGAACGAAACGCGAGCCAGCCAAAGATGTAGGCGACGACGGCGGGCACGATGATGACCATCGCGGCGGCGAACCAGAAGCTCTTGAAGGGAATCCAGTGCGGCGGGAGTCCGGCGGTGGCCGGGAAGCGCGCTGGGAATTCGAGGAAGACCATGAAGTCGGGGATGTCGGCCTTGTATTGACCGAGCTTGCCGATCATCAGCATGAGATACATGCCCAGCGCATAGCCACCGAGCGAGAAGAACAGCGCCTGGCCGAGACTGAGCAGACCGGTGTAGCCCCAGAGGAGATTCACACCGATGGCGAGCACCGAGTAGCAGAGGTATTTGCCGTAGAGTGTGAGCGTGAAGTTGCTGACGTGGAAAGCGCTGTCCGGCGGGACATAGGCGTTCAGACACGGCAGAACGACGAGGCCGAGAAAGGCGGCGATGACGACGAGGAGCGCTTCGCGTTTGGGGAGGAAGGAGGTCATTGGTGGATGAATGACCAAGGCCCAATGACGCAATGACCAAGGAATGCACCAGCCGCAATAGCCGGGTGGATGCCAGCCATCAGGGCCGGCTTATCCGAAGCCCAATTGAACTGTCCGGAGATCAAATGCCTGCGAAGCAGTGCGGTGTCTTGACCCTTGGTCATTGGAAATTCTCTGGTCATTTCGTCATTGGGTCTCGGTCATTTCCTCTAGCTTTCCAGGCTCCGACTGCGGGTGACGAACAAGCCAGCGGGCCGCCATTGCAGGAAGAGGATGATCGCTCCGAGGACAGTAATCTTTCCCATCACCGCGCCGAGCCACGGCTGGAGGATCTGATCCGTCATTCCGACTCCAAGTGACGCGGACACGGTGCCGAAGACATTTCCAACGCCGCCCAGCACCACGACCATGAAGCAGTCGATGATGTAGTTTTGCCCGAGTCCGGGACCGACATTGCCAATTTGGGACAAACACGCGCCGGCCATTCCGGCGAGGCCGCTGCCATAGGCGAAGGTCATCATGTTCACACGGTCGGTGCGGACGCCGACGCACGAGGCCATCGCACGATTCTGCATCACGGCGCGGATTTGCAATCCGAGCGAGGTGCGCGTGAGCAGCAGGTAGGTGCCGACGACGATAAATACGGCGAAGCCGATGACGAAGACGCGGTTGTAGGCGAGCAGGACGTCATTGATGACGTAGCTGCCGCTCATCCAACTGGGCGAGCTGACCTGGACATTCGCCGCGCCGAAGATGTGACGGAAGAGCTGTTGCAACAGCAGGCTCACACCCCAGGTGGCGAGCAGTGATTCGAGCGGGCGCTTGTAGAGGAAGCGAATGACGCCGCGTTCCAGCACCAGGCCAACGAGTCCGGCCACAATGAAGGAGGCGACGAGCGCCGCGATGAAGTAGCTGTCGAAGCCGCCGCCGCTCGCGCCGAACCAGCCTTTGAAAATGTTTTGCGTCACGTAGGCGGTGTAAGCACCGACCATCATGACTTCGCCGTGGGCCATGTTGATGACGCCCATCAGTCCGAAGGTGATGGCGAGTCCGAGCGCCGCGACGAGGAGGACGGCAGAAAGGCTCAGGCCGCGAAACGCAGTGCCGAACAAATTGCCCCATGCCATATAGCTGTCGATGGCGAGCACCGCAGCGTGGGCCGCTTGAATCGTTTCAGGACCAAACTTGTCCGGCGTTTTCCTGGCGTCGGTTTCGATCTGTTTGAGAAAGCTGACGGAATTGATGGAGCGCATCTCGCCGAGCTTCTGGATGGCGGCGACGCGGACCTTGGCGTCCTCGCTGGCGACCTGCGTGAGCGCGACGGCTTCGACGAGGGACTGGATGACTTCCTTGTCGGTCTCGATTTTCGTCCGGGCCTCGAAGTGCGGGAGGTAATCCGCATTCTGTTCCTGGCCGAGCTTGGTGATCGCGTCGCGGCGCATCTTGGGGTTCGCATTGCCGAGCGCGAAGAGATCGAGCGCGACCTTGATGAGCTTGCGGACCTTTGAGCTCGCGTCCGCCGGAGTGAGATCGGTGGTGACGAAGAGGAGCGGCCTGCCATCGGCGTCCTTGAGGGGTTCGCCGTCGATGATGCGGATGCCCTTGGCGTTGCTGTTCGCGTCGATGGTGCCGTCGAGAAGGAAGGGAACTTTCGTGTCGTTCGTTTCAAAGATGTAAACGGAGCCGCCGCGCCAGGCGGTCAAAGCCTGCTGAACCATCGGGTCTTCAGCACCGATCAGGTTTTGGATGAGCTGCGTCTGCTCGGCGAGGTCTTCGCTCAGGATAGCCTGTACCAGGTTCGTGCGCGGGGAGAAATCCGCAGCGGACACCGGCCGGGCGAGCGCGACCCACGCCACAGCTGTCAGCATGAGCAGCATGAGCGGGAATAAGGGTGAACGATGAGCCATTTTGATGATGCCTGATTTCTGCGAAAAGCGGGACGGACCGCTGCAGATCCGTCCCGCGTGACAAACAAACGGGGAACCAATTACTTGCCGAGAAACTTCTCGCTGAAGGGCTCACCAGCGACGCCGTTCAAGGTCTTGATGATCTTGAACTGACCGGAGGCGAGCGTCTCGCCGATGAAGGCGTTGTTCACCAGGTGGTGATTTTCCTGCATGGTGACTTCGCCCGCCGGGCCTTTGAACTTCTGGCCGATGAGCGCGGTGCGGACCTTGTCCACTTCGAAGCTGCCGGCTTTTTCGACGGCTTGCTTCCAGAGATAAACACCCATGCGTGAGAGGTTCATCGGGCTGCAAGTGACGCGGCCCTTCGGGTCCACGCCGCTGACCGTGTAGTCGATGCCGCTGACCTTCGGTGCCTTGACCCAACCGAGGAAGTCCTTCACGAACTTGGTGTTCTCGGGGGACTTGATGGACATGAAATAGGTCCAGCAGCCGAGGTGGCCGACGAGATCCTTCGCAGGCAGGCCGCGGAATTCGTCTTCCGAGATGGAGAACGAAACGACCGGGCAGTTTTCCGACGTGAGGCCGGCGTTGGCGAACTCCTTAAAGAACGGGACGTTAGTGTCGCCGTTCAGTGTGCTGATGACGCAGGCCTTGCCGGCGGACGCGAATTTCTTAATCGCGGCGACGATGGTCTGGTAATCCGTGTGACCGAACGGCGTGTAGATCTCGACGATGTCCTCATCCGGAATGCCCTTCGACTTGAGGTATTGCTTGAGGATCTTGTTCGTCGTGCGGGGATAGACGTAGTCGGAGCCGAGCAGGTAGAACTTCTTCTTTCCTTCCGCGAGCATGTAATCCACAGACGGGATCGCCTGCTGATTCACGGCTTCGGCGGTGTAGAAGATGTTCTTCGAGAGCTCTTCACCCTCGTACTGCACGGGATAGAAGAGCAGGCCGTTCATACGCTCGAAGACCGGCAACACCGACTTGCGGCTGACAGAGGTCCAGCAACCGAAGACGACGGAGACCTTGTCCTTGGCGAGGAGCTGTTCGGCTTTTTCGGCGAAGAGCGGCCAGTTGGAAGCGGGATCGACGATGACAGGTTCGATCATCTTGCCAGCCACACCGCCCGACTTGTTGATCTCATCGAACGTGAAGAGGAGCACGTCCTTGAGCGAGGTTTCGCTGATGGCCATGGTGCCCGACAGCGAGTGAAGGATGCCGACTTTGACCGTCTCGGCTGCATGGGTGGTGAGCGTCATGACAACGCCAGCCGCCAGAGCGAGGAAGGATTGTTTGAATGATTTCATGTGTTCTCTGTAGTGATGAATGGGGTCAGGAATTTTTGTTTTGCGGACCTGGGTAGCGGACCGAGGGCTAGAACATGTAGGAGACACCTGCTCCGATGATGAAACGACCGCCCTGGCCATCAAGACCGTTTTTGTATGAGGTAGTGTCGTAGCGGATTTCCGGTTGCACCTTGATGTTGGAGACCGGCTTCCAGTTCAGCGTCAGCGTCAGGCTGGCGAGATTGCCGTCCGTGTCAGTGGTGGTGATGCCGGCACCCGGGCGAACCGCAGGCCCGAGGACGCCATCCGGGTTGTCGATGTAATCCGCGCGGAAGGCGACGCCCACCGTGGGAGTGAAGTCATACCAAGTCCAGCCGCCGATGGACCACAGGTCGGACCTGTCCCCAGCCGCGTCGAAGTTGAAGTAGTCGAACTCGAAGCCAGTGCCCAGCTTCTCGGTGACCTGGAATCCACCGATGGTTCCAAAGCCCTTGGTGACCACGTCCGAAGGCTGATCATCCCAGAAGCCATAGACATTGACCCAGAGTTTACTTGTCGGCTTGAGGTTCAAGCTGGTGCTGAAAGCCTTGCCTTCGTTGTTGTCCACCGGACCTTGGAACAGCCCGTTGTCCACGCGCACCGTCAGGCCCACCATCTCGGTGAAGTTGTAGGAAGCCTGCACGCCGGCCGACGGGCCGTTGCCGGTAAACCACCATTGGTTGCCCTGCGAAAAGTTGACGTTCGCCGCGCCGCCGTCGCCCGACTCGTAGTTCAAGAGCGAGATGAGTTCACCCGCCTTGATGTTCAAACCGGTGCCGATGGGCGCGTTCAATTCAACATAGGCTTCACGAAGATCGTTGAAGCTCGAGTTGTTGCCAGGAGTATTGAGTCCCGGCGCGTCCTCACCAAACATCAACGAGGCTTTGAACCCGGCATCCCACTTATCCGTCGCGACCGGCTTGCTGGCGAGGGTGAGCTTGAATTTGTTGAGCGAGAAAGAATTGTCCTTCGTGTTCCATAGATAGGCGTCAGACATGCCGTCCTTCGGATGGGCCGTATTGTAGAAATACGAAGCCTGCACGAATCCGCTGATGTTCACACCGCTCATCGCCTTGACCAGATAGCTCTTGTCAGGAGTCCCGCCCTTGTTTTCCTCAATAGCGTCGAGGCGTTTCTTTAGGTCGGCATTCTCTTTTTCAAGCTTCTCCAGGCGCCCAGCATCCTGCGCGTGGACGTTCGCGATCGGCATTCCGGCAAGCAGGGCTCCGCCGAGACACGCCCCGACGAAGGGACTGAATGAAAGTGAACTGGCTGTGGTGTTATTTTTTTTTCGCCTCATGTTAATTCAAGAGTTATTTGAATGGTTAGTTTTTGATACGTTGTGACGCACATTGACGCCATATGCAGCGGATGTGCCATGAGGCGGGCAAGGAAAGGTGAGCCAGATGAAACCAATTCACTCACATGCCCCGAACCCTTCATTGATCCGATTGTGAGAAACAGGCAAAGGCGCAGCAGCACATGTCATCCAAGCCGGTGAACCACGAATTCCGTCAACCGGGACGCACCTGAGACGCGATGAGGAACGCGTAACCGGCAACCAACGTGAGAAAAATAGAACAGATTGAACAAATTCGTGCATGGATCCTCACGACTTCCCGCATAGATCGGCGCGAGCCCTTGCAACGTGGGTCCCGTCGCAACTCGCAGACGGCCGAGATGCGAAGTGGTTGCGATACAAACTTCTTGGTTCAGCGCGCCTCTTGGTTATCGTGAGCGTCAGGAAATCACATGAAGTATCGCGTTTTGGGAAAAACAGGCTGGAAAGTCTCAGTGCTCGGTTTTGGTGCCGCGCCGCTGGGCAAGACTCACGGGGACTTCAACGAGAAGGACGGTATCCGGGCGGTCCACACCGCCATCGACCTTGGGATCAACTTCATCGATGTAGCGCCTTATTACGGCCTGACCATGGCTGAAGCCGTCCTTGGCAAGGCCCTCGCAGAGATCCCTCGCGAGAAATATTATCTCGCCACGAAGGTTGGCCGCTACGGAGCCGATGAGAAGGACTTCGACTTCTCGCCCGAACGCATCGCCCGCAGCGTGGATGAAAGCCTCAAACGCCTTCGCGTCGCGCACATCGATCTCATCCAATGCCAGGACGTCGAGTTTGCCTCTGTGCCTTACTTGATCGAGGAAACCATTCCTGCGCTCCAGAAACTCAAGCGCCAGGGCAAGGTCCGTCAAATCGGCATCACCGGACTACCTTTGAAAGTCTTCCGCAAGGTCCTCGACAAGATCGCGGTGGACACGGTCCACTCCTACTGCCACTTCTGCCTGACGAATACTACGCTCGTCCAACTTCTCCCCTACCTTGCCGAAAAGCGGACCGGAATCATCAACGCCGCCCCGCTTGGAATGGGTTTACTGACGGAGAAAGGCCCGCCCAAGTGGCATCCTGCACCATCGAAAGTCCGCGACATCTGTGCGAAGGCCGTCGCGCATTGCGCGAAGCGCAAGACCACCCTCCCGCAACTCGCGCTGCAATTCGCCACCGCGCACCGCGACATCGCCACCACGCTCGTCGGCACTTCCAACGCGAAGAAGATCAAGGACAGCATCAAATGCATCGACCAGCCGCTCGACCAAAGCCTGCTCACTGAAGTGCAGGACAT
>CAMCCU010000169.1 GCA_945872975.1 Pedosphaera parvula Ellin514 | reverse complement strand
ATGCACGGATGTTCCCTGGCGACGTCCAGCACCCATTGATTGTCTTCGAGCCACGGGCTGGCTTCGACCACCACGGTGCCGGTGACTCCGTGAGGTTGCGCCAGCTCCAGGAATTCCGCCGGATAGACGCGACGGTAAAGGACTCGATCGTTCTTTGGGGGCCACGGCACACCCTGCGGACGCGTGGGATCGTAAAAGTGCGTGTGCGTGTCGAGGATTCCAAGCGCGCTCTTCGGCCCGGACACGCAGCCGCTCATTGCAGCGAGGGACGACATGGCCGTCGCTACTGTGAACTCGCGACGGGAGATCCGGCGCGATCTCATGGCGCAGTCAGGGACGAGGTTAAGTGGAAATTCATGCGCGAAGTGTGACCGGGCGAATTGCCGGAGAAAAGCGAGAACTGGCCGACAGTAGGCCAAGAATAAAACTTCACTCCGGTCGTCGAAGAAGATAATCAACACGACCAAGTTCAACGTAAATGAAAACTAAAACCCTCCGACACTTCGTTTCCGGCGCTCTCACCGCGCTGATTTTCTCCACCACAATCTCTCACGCCGCCGACTGGTCCCAGTGGCGCGGGCCGAACCGCGATGACATCAGCGCCGAGAAGGGCTTGCTGAAATCCTGGCCTGAAGGCGGACCGAAGCAGCTCTGGGTTTTCAAAGATGCCGGGCTCGGTTACTCCGGCTATTCCATCGTGGGCGGCAAGCTCTTCACCATGGGCATCCGCAACGGCGGCGAGGAGCTCATCGCCGTGAGCATCAAGGATGGCAAGGAGCTTTGGGCGGCGAAGATCGGCGAGATTCTCAAGAACGGCTGGGGCGACGGCCCGCGCGGCACGCCCACCGTGGATGGTGATCACGTCTATGCCTTGAGCGGCCGGGGCAATCTGGTTTGCGCGAAAGTCGCGGATGGGAAAGTGGTCTGGGAAAAGACGATGAAGTCCTTCGGCGGCGGGACTCCGGGCTGGGGTTACACCGAATCAGTTCTGGTGGACGGCAACAAGGTCATCTGCACTCCCGGTGGAAGCAGCGGCGCAATCATCGCGCTCGATAAGAAGACCGGCGAGACGATCTGGCAGAGCAAGGATTTCACGGACGGCGCGCAATATTCCTCTGTGATTGCCGCCAACCACAACGGCGCCCGCCAACTCATCCAGCTCACCATGCAACACGTCGTGGGCCTAAACGCCGCCGATGGCAAGACGCTCTGGAGCGTGGATTTCCCGGGAAAGACAGCCGTCATTCCCACGTCGATCTTCCACGACGGCCAGGTCTATGTCACTGCGGGCTACGGCGTCGGCTGCTTGTCGTTCAAGGTCGGCGCGGGCAACTCCGTCAGCGGACTCTACACGAACAAGACGATGGTGAACCATCACGGCGGCGTGATTCTGTTGGATGGTTATCTCTACGGCCATTCCGACAGCGGAGGCTGGACTTGCCAGGACTTCAAGACCGGCGAGAAGGCATGGGCGGAGAAGGCGGCGCTCGGCAAAGGCGCGGTCACCTACGCCGACGGCATGCTCTATTGCCTCGCGGAAAAGGACGGCACCGTGGCGCTCGTCGATGCTTCGCCCAAGGGCTGGAAGGAGCACGGCCGCTTCAAGCTCGATCCCCAGACCACGCAGCGCAATCCGCAAGGCCGCATCTGGACGCATCCTGTCGTCGTTGGCGGCAAGCTCTACCTGCGCGATCAGGAACTGCTCCATTGCTACGACGTGAAGGGACGCTGAGCGGCCTTTTTCCGGGGCGGACTTTCGCAAACAATCCTGTGCCAGCCGCAGCGAGGCTGCTAACCTGTGCCCATGACAGGCGAACGACAGATTCACAACCTCGCGCTCATTGGTTTCATGGGCACGGGGAAGTCGTCGGTCGGTCGCCTTGCCGCCGCCCAGCTTGGCTACGAGCTCATCGACACCGACGAATGGATTGAGCGCCGCGCCAAGAAGAGCATCACGAAGATTTTCGCGGAAGACGGCGAACCCGCGTTCCGCGAGATCGAGCGGCAACTCGTGGCCGAGATGACCGGATGGCGGCAGAAGATCATCTCCACCGGCGGCGGCCTCGCTGCCAACGACGCGAACATCGCCAGCCTCAAACAACACGCCTTGATTGTCTGCCTGTGGGCGACGCCCGAAGCCATCTGGGAACGAGTGAGCCACCAGGCTCACCGCCCGCTTCTACAAGGACCGGACCCGCTCGGAAAGATTCGTACGCTTCTCGAACAACGCACTCCGTTCTATCGCCAGGCCGACGTCCTCGTCCACACCGGCACACGCTCCGTTCGAGAAGTCGCGCAGCATGTGCTGCATCAATTCCAAATCGCGCGTGCCCGCGTTCCTGATGGTGAAAGAACGCATTGAACAGCGCGCCGTGGAACTCGGCTTCGACGCCTGCCGTTTCACTTCCGCACTCCCGCCAGCCTCCGCTCCGCATCTCGAACGCTGGCTCGCCGAAGGTCAGCACGGTGAGATGGGCTACCTCGCCCGCAACGCCGGCAAGCGCGTCGATCCGAACCTTGTGTTGAACGGTGCCCGCTCGGTCGTCTCTTTGGCCTGCGCCTACTCCGGTGGCGATGGAGTTCGCGACGACAACCAGCACGGTCTCATTGCCCGCTACGCCCGGCACGCTGATTACCACGACACCCTCGCCGAACCGCTCAAGCAACTCACCGCCTTCATCAACGAACTCGGCGGCTCGGACACCCGTTCCCTCTGGTATGTCGATACTGGCCCGCTGCTTGAACGCGATCTCGCCCAACGCGCCGGCCTCGGCTTCGTGGGCAAGCACACCAACCTCATCAGTCGCCAGCTCGGCAATTGGTTCTTCCTCGCCGAAATTATCACCACGCTCGAACTCGTGCCCGATGCGCCGGAGAAGAACCGCTGCGGCTCCTGCACGCGCTGCATCACCGCATGTCCAACGCAAGCCATCACCGCGCCCTTCCAGCTCGATGCGCGCCGCTGCATCTCCTACCTCACCATCGAGCTCAAGGGCAGCATTCCCGTGGAGCTTCGCCCGGCCATCGGCAATCGCATCTACGGTTGTGATGATTGTCTCGCGGCGTGCCCGTGGAACAAGTTCGCCAAGGACGCGCGCCTGATGAAGCCTCACGTTCGCGCGGGTCTCGCGTCGCCCGATCTGCTCGAACTGCTCTCGCTCGATGACGCCGCCTTCAAGCAACGTTTCGCCGGCACGCCCATGCTGCGCACCAAACGCCGTGGCGTGCTGCGCAACGTCTGCGTCGCGCTCGGCAATGTCAGCGATGCCTCCGCCCTGCCCTCCCTGCAACGCGCCACCTCCGATGCCGAGCCGCTCATCGCCGAGCACGCGCGCTGGGCCATCGGGCAAATCGAGTCGCGCGAAGCGGCGGCGGGCGAGTGAGCGTCCGTCCCATAAAACTTTCCTCGCGCATCGCGCCCGGCTTCGATAATTCTGTTGCCATGAAAATTGCGTTTACCTCCATGCTTCTCGTCGCTTCGCTGGCTTCTGCCTTCGCGGAGAACTGGCCCAGCTTCCGCGGACCCACGCGCCAGGGTCTGTCGATGGAGCGCGAGCTGCCGTTGAGCTGGAGCGCGGAATCGAATGTCGTTTGGAAGACCGAAATCCCCGGCCAGGGCTGGTCCTCGCCCGTCGTTTGGGGAGACCGCGTCATCGTCACCACCGCCACCGATGAAGGCACCAAGTGCCGCGTCATCTGCGTCGATCGCAAGTCCGGCAAGATCGCCTGGAACAAGGAGGTCTTTGAGCAGGTGCCCCGGCGCAAGGAGAGCAAGAACTCGTACGCCACGCCCACCGCCGCCACCGACGGCCAGCATGTATTCGTCGTGTTCGGTGACGGCAGCATGGCTGCGCTCACGATGGGCGGCGAGATCGCGTGGACGAATCGCGACGTGAAGTTTTACAGCCGCCACGGCCTCGGCGCATCGCCGCTCGTTTACTCGAACCTCGTCATCATGCCATTCGACGGCAGCAATCCGATCAGCGCGGCGGGCGTTTATCCGAAGGTCAGCGACGAGGAAAAGCTCGGCTGGCAGATTCCGTGGGACAAGTCCTTCATCGCCGCGCTCGACACGAAGACCGGCAAGCGCGTCTGGACCGCCACGCGCGGCATGTCGCGTATCGCCCACGTCTCGCCCATCCTCGTCGATGACGGCGAGAAGGACATCCTTGTCAGCGGCGCGGGCGATCGCGTGCAAGGCTTCAATCCGCTGACCGGCGCGCAACTCTGGTCCGCTTACGCGCAGGGTGAAGGCGTGACTCCGTCGCCGGTCTTCGGTGATGGACGCCTCTTCGCGTCGTCCGGCTTTGAGAAGACCACACTGCGTTGCTGGTCGCTCGCCGAAGCGAAAGGCGACATCACCACCAACGCCCTCGAATGGGAGGGCAAGAAGGGCGTGCCCACGCAGCCCTCACCCATCTACGTGAAGCCTTACCTCTACGCCATCACGGATGGCGGCATCGCCACCTGCTTCGCGCCGGACGACGGCGAGATCATCTGGCAGGAACGCGTCGGCGGGAACCACTCCGCATCGCCTGTCTATGCGGACCGCCGCATCTACTTCCTGAGCGAAGAAGGCGAGACCACCGTGATCAGCGTCGGCTCCCAGTTCAAGGTGCTTGCGAAGAATCCGCTCAAGGAAAAGTGCCAGGCCTCCATCGCGATCTCGCAAGGCCAGCTCTTCATCCGTGGCGAGAAGAACCTCTATTGCATCGGGAAGAAGTGAAGGGGGCTCGTAAATCGTAATTCGTAAAGCGTAAATCCCATGACTCCCCTGCACCATTTCCGCGCCGGCATCATCGGCACCGGCTTCATCGGGCCCGTTCACATCGAGGGACTCAAACGCCTCGGCGTGCAAGTCACCGCCATCTGCGGCTCCACCAAGAACGCGAAAGCCACCGCCGAGAAGTGGGGCATACCCGAAGTCTATGGCGACTACGATTATGAGGCCATGTATCGCTCGCCGAACGTTGATGTCGTCCACATCACCTCGCCGAATAAAGTTCACGTCGAGCAATCCCTCGCCGCTCTCGCCGCTGGCAAACACGTCGTCTGCGAAAAGCCGCTCGGCATGACGGCGAAGGAAACCGCGAAGGTAGTCGCCGCCGTGAAGAAGAAAGACGCGCCCGTCTTCGCCGTGAACTACATGTGCCGCTTCTTCCCCGCCGTCCTGCAAATGCGAGCCATGGTCGCGCGCGGCGAACTCGGCCAGATCATGCACGTGCAGGGACACTTCTTTCAGGACTGGTTGTTGCAGGCCACCGATTACAACTGGCGTCTGCTCGCCAGCGAAGGCGGCAAGCTCCGCGCCGTCGGCGACATCGGCACGCACTGGATCGATGCCGTCTCGTTCATCCTTGGCGCGAAAGCCACGAACGCCTTCGCGCACATCGAGACCTTTCACAAGACCCGCTACCGGCCCACCGGCGAAGTGCAGACCTTCGCCAAGATCGATCCGGCCACGATGGTTCCCTACAAGGTGGACACGGAAGATTTCGGCAGCCTCCTGCTCAAGTTCGGCAAGGCGAAGCACGGCTTCGTGAACGGCGCGCACGCCAACGCCTCCATCTCGCAAGTCGCCGCCGGATGGAAGTGCGATCTGCGCCTCGGCATCTACGGGACAAAGGGCAGCGTGCAGTGGAGCCTCCAGCAGCCGAACGAAATTCTCGTGGGCCGACGCGATGAGCCGAACCAGATTCTCCAGCGCGCCACCGCCGGCTTCAGCGAGGATGTGAAGGGATTCACCGATTATCCCGGCGGTCATCCCGAAGGCTTCCCGGACAGCCACAAGATGCACTCACGCGCCGTCTACGAACACATTGCCAGTGGACGCAAGACGCCGGTCCTCTTCGCCACCGCCGAGGACGGCCACCACGAGGTGAAGCTCTGCGAAGCCGTGCTGAAGAGCAGCAAGACCAAGCGCTGGGTGAAAGTTTAAGCCAGACACCGCGTTGGGAATGGCTACCGCACGCGGTTCGCCCCGCGCGTCGACCGGTCAACGTGCCATCCGCATCATTCGACAAAGATAGCCAAGCCTCTTTGCGACCGCGGTTCAGATAAACTTCGTGCGACCGGGCATCGCCAAAGGTTCGGGTTCGAATTTAGTGTCCCAGTCCTTGATGTCTGGTACCAGCACCTGCTGCGAGTTCAGGATCATATCCCAGGTAAGCTGCTGGCCGGTGTAAGCTGCGTTGCGGCCCATGATGCCCAGCAGCGTGCTCTTGGCCATGCGATCCCCGTCGTTGATCGGCTTGCCGGAACGAATGCTCGCGAAGAGCTCGTTATGCTCGACCTGATACATGCTCGGCTTCTCGCCCTGATAACGCCACGCGTTGTCCCCCGCGATCGAGGCACCGCGTGAGTCGATGTGTGCCGTGCCTTTGGAGCCGATGACCGTCAGGTGGTTTTCGCTGAAGCAGCCTGCGATTTGCCGTTGCGACAGGAATCCCAGCGTGCCATCCGCCCAGACATAGTTCGCTTCGATGTGATCGTAGATGTTGCCTCCCTGCACAGGAATCTGTCGTCCGCCCACCGCCGTGCAACTGACAGGTGGCACGTCCTTCATCACCCAGGCGAGCCAGTCGCACGTATGCACCGCCTGCTCCACGAAGCCGTCGCCGCCGAGCCAGTTGAAATTATACCAATTGCGAATCATCCACTCCAGGTCAGTGATTCCTTCCTTGCGCGAGCTCGCTGGCGGCATCGGCTTGACCGGTCCCGTCAGGTAGGTGCCGTAAATCGCGCGAACGTCTCCGATTTGTCCCTCGTGAATGCGCTTGAACAACTCACGCAGCGGATAGTCATAGCGCCAGCAGAAGCCAGCCACCAGGGCGAGCGAGCGTTCCTTGGCGATACGAACTGACTCGATGACAGAGCGGACGCCCGGCGCATCGGTCGCCATGGGCTTCTCGCAGAAAATGTGTTTGCCCGCCTCCACCGCCGCGCGGAGATGCACGGGACGAAAGCCCGGTGGCGACGCCAGCAGCACGACGTCCACGCCGGAGTTGATGACCTTCCGGTAAGCATCCAGGCCGACGAACATATTTTCTGGTTTTACCTTCACCTTGTCCGCGCCAGCTTCGGCTGCGACCGCCTTGATCGATCCGGAGAGAGCCCTCTCGAACACATCACCGACCGCGAAGAGCTCGACATTGGAGTCGGCCTTGAGCGCTTGCGCCGCCGCGCCCGTACCGCGCCCGCCGCAGCCGATCAGGCCGACTTTCAGCGTCTCACCCGGGGAGGCGGCGTGTGAGCTTGAGGTGAAAAAGTGTGGCGCTGCAATCGCGCCGGCGAACGCGGCGGTCGAAGAGGATTTCAAGAATTCCCGGCGTGACGTTAAAGAGCTTTGAGTTGTGTTCATACATTTTGCTTTGGTTCCAGAATGCGATAGAGGTTCCTCAAACGAGAGTCAATCACCGGCTGCGATGTGTCGTCCTGAACATCCCCATCACTCTGCCGGCACATGCTTGACCACAGCTGCAGTACCACTTTTCCTCGACGGCGTTCAGCGTTGATACGCCGCCAGCGCGACGCGTTCCGCAAAAACGCGTCGTAAATCATTTCTCGGCTTGCAGGCGCTGGGGGCGATTTCTATGTTGAGCGCATGAAATGGAATCTTCTCTTCTCCGGGTTGCTCGCCGGCAGTTTCCTGTGCGCAAGCCCTTTGGCCGCCCAGGAATCCGCGACTGCGGCCGCTGAACGGGAGGAGATGGAGGTGAACTTCAGGCGCATGAAGAGCAACGTCGAGCAGTTGCAGGAGACGCTCCAGACGCAGCAGAAGCGGATGGCGGACATGGTTGCCGAAATCCATTCGCTGCGCGAACAGGTGGACCGGTTGAAGGCCAAGGGCGAGAGCACGGCCACGCAGGAGAGCATCAAGCAGCTCGCAGAGAAAATCGAGGAGGTGGACAAGAAGCGCCTCGCCGATAATGAGAGCATTACCAGGAAGCTCGCGGGGCTGGGCAAGGAGTTGAGCACGACGTTGACGCAGAAAATCGCCACCCCGCCGCCCGCAGTGAAACCGGACACGGCTCCGGCCGCTGATCCGAGCCTGCCGCCGGAGAAGAGCTTCGAGTATAAGATCAAGGACGGGGATACATTGTCCCGCATCGTCACGGATCTCCGGGCGCAGGGCTGGAAAATCACGCAGAAGCAGGTGATGGACATCAATCCGAAGGTGAACTGGGGGAAGCTGCGCATCGGGCAGACGGTTTACATCCCGCAGCCGGCGAAGTAGGCGACCGTCCCGGCCACGCCGGGAGTCGGTTCCGGGCGGTTCGAAGTTCCAAACAAGGTTTTCCAAGCGAAAGCTTACCCGATCCACCCGCGCGATCCGCTGTGAAAGTGGCGCTTTCTGGGGTCGAAGGAATGTCCCTGCCCCCTCGTTCAATCCTTTTCACCGACCACCTCGCGGACCGGCCATTCGTCCATTACTTGTGGCATTGTGAATAACTTCCTCCCATATCTTGTGGTTTTGCGCTTGTCGGACCGCGAAGCGTCTAGTTCACTTTGGGTCGTATGTATCTGAAGAACCTGACCGTTCTTGGGTTTAAGTCCTTTGCGGACAAAACATCGCTGAATTTTCAACCCGGCGTGACGGCCATCGTCGGCCCCAATGGGTGCGGCAAGTCCAATGTGTCGGATGCCATTCGCTGGGTGCTGGGTGAGCAATCCGCCAAAGCCCTGCGCGGCGGCGAGATGGCGGACTGCATCTTCAACGGCACGGATGGCCGCAAACCGCTGGGCATGGCCGAGGTTTCCCTGACGATCGGCGACGTGGATGAGGAGCAACTGGCGGCGGCGGGTGTCGGCGTCAACTTCAACGAGGTCACGGTGACGCGGAGGGTGTTCCGCGATGGTGGCAGCGAGTACTTCATCAACAAGACGTCGTGCCGGCTCAAAGACATCCAGCAGCTCTTCATGGGCACGGGCATCGGGCGCACGAGTTACAGCGTGATGGCGCAGGGCAACATCACGCAACTGCTCTCCAGCAAGCCGGAGGATCGCCGGATGGTGTTCGAGGAAGCGGCGGGCATCACGAAGTTCAAGGCGCAGAAGAAAGAATCCCTCCGCAAGCTGGAGCACACCGACCAAAACCTGCTGCGCATCACCGATCTCATTCGAGAGGTGAAGCGGCAGATTGGTTCGCTGCAACGTCAGGCCGGCAAGGCGCGCCGATACAAACAGATCGCCTCGGAGCTGCAGCATCTCGACACGCAGCTCGCTCGACATCAGTTCGACGTGTTGCAAGCCGAGATCGCCGAGCGTCAGGCGACCGCCGAGCAGCTTCGCAACGAGATCGAGACGAGCTCCGCCAACGTCCTGTGCCGTGAGGACGAGATTCTCCAGCTTCGCGAACAGCTCTCCGCGCTGGAACACCAAATCTCCGCGTCGCAGCAGCAGGGCATGGAGCTCAAGGCGCAGTGCGAACGTCATGAGGCGCGCATCCAGTTCAACGAAGAGCGCCTCCAGGAACTGGAGCAGCAGAACTTCAAGGCGCTGACCGAGATCGCCGAAGCCGAGCAGCGCACCACCGCGACGCAGGAAGAGCTGACCGGCGTCACCGAACGTCTCGCCGCCTCCAACGCCGCGCTCGAACAGCAACGCGCCGCGCTTGAGGAAAAACGTCAGGCGCTTCAGCAGGTCGAGGCGGAAACGTATCGTCAGGCCGAGGCGTTGCGGAAGGCTCAGTCGGAAGCCTTCGCCGCGATGCAGCAGCTCACCCGCGCTCGCAACGAGATCAACACGCTCGACTTGCAGAAGCAGGGCAACATCGTGCGGCTCGAAAAGCTGTCGTCTGAGAAGATTCAACTGGAAGAGGAACGGACGCGGCTCGAAGCGCGGCTGACCGAATTCGCCGCCGATGTACAGAGCCAGAAGGTCAACGCTCAGACGCAGCGCGGCACGGTCGAGGAACGCCAGCAACGTCTCCGCGAGATTCAGCAGGAGCTCAATCAAGCGACGCAAGAACTGGATGGTTTCCTCCGTCAGCAAGCGGAGAAGCGTTCGCGGCTGAACGTGCTGGAGCAGCTTCAGGAATCGCACGAAGGCTTCAGCGCCGGTGCGCTGGCCGCGCTCAAGCAATCGCAGTTCGTGCTCGGATCGCTGGCGGACAAGATTCGCGTGCCGGATCAGCACGTCATCGCCATCGAGGC
>CAMCCU010000168.1 GCA_945872975.1 Pedosphaera parvula Ellin514 | reverse complement strand
TGCTTCAGCTTTGACTGTTTGCGCATCGACTGTCAACGACTTACTTTTCGTTTTGCAGTCTTTCGTTTCGCTGCTTTCGCTGCGGTCCGATCAACGGACTTGAAACTATCAGGACGCATGATCCGTGCAAGAGTTTTTTTGGTTTTTTTGCATCGAGTGAGTTCCTCAGCGCAGAACCTTTCGCCTCCTTGAATGTAGGGAAGTGAATATACACTAATGTTTACAATGGTTTCTCCTATGACACTTAAGTTGGTTTTCGATGAAAAATCAGGCTGCGATTGCTCCATCAAAACCACTTTCACTCGCCGCACTCCACGATGACGCAGGGCTTCGAGTGTCAAAAATGTGTGGTTTAAGGTTCCGACTTCGTTCCTTGCAACAACCAAGACCTCACATTTCAAGGATGCCACAAGGTCTGCCACCGAGAAGTTGTCACCGATTGGGACGAGCACCCCGCCAACCCCCTCCACTAGCAAGCATTCACATCGCTGTTGTGCCATTCGGATCGAGCGAATCACTGCCTTCCGTTGTATTTTTTCCCGAGCCATTCTCGCTGCAATTAGTGGTGCGAGTGGTTCTCGAAAATAGAAGGGATTCAACATTTCAGGGGTTAGTTCATTTCCTTGAATCCGTCGAAACGCCTCCAGATCTTCTGTTCCACCGGAGCAAAATGGCTTCATTGCAAGGGCTTTAACGCCGGAATTGCGCAGGTAGAACAGAAGGAGGGAAGTGAGGACGGTTTTTCCGACTCCTGTTCCTGTTCCGGTGATAAAGATGATGCGGCTCACAAAGCCAGACTTCGGTTCAGCGCCAGTAGAAGTTCAGGATGCGGGTATTCATAACCTTCCCGCTTGCGCCCATACGCCTGACAATCGCAACATACTCTCGTGAGGTGCCGCCAATGTTTGCGGTAATCTCCACCTTGAAAACCTGACTCCTCACGGTGAAAAATCTAGCAAGGGCACTTGGGTCAATTGGTAAGCCAGGGATGCGCATCACTTCCGCCGGATTCCGGAAGGGAGTGTCGTCGATGCCACCATCCTGCCCATCCGGACCAGCGCGCGCCTGAATGATGGCTTGGGCGATGTTTTCGTCGATCGCCGGAAGCAGCTGTAATACCGCAGCGGGCGCTGTGTTGATATTCACTCCGGGCCCGGACAGCGGCGTGAATAGTTCGTCCAGATGTAAGGCATAGGTCGGCTCCTCGAAAACGCTTTGCTGACCCGCACCACGATTGATTGGGGGTGCCATTTTTCCACCATGGGAGGCACTGTACATGTTCGGCGTTACACCACGTATAAGCAGCAGTTCAGACAAGTCGTCGATCGGTCCATCTTTGGCCAAGTATGGCGGGTTTTGTTGTTCGTAAACTTCACTTTCAGTCCCGCTCATACGCGGGTTCTTGTCGATGTCACGCCAATCCAGAATTGAATTCGCCACGGTCGTCATTGCACCAGCGTCCACACCAATCAAAGTAAGGGCCTGTGCGAGGATCTGCTCGTCGGCGCGGTTGATATTGAAATACCGGTCCATGTCCGTGATTTTTAGCGTAAAGCTGCCATTGCCAACCTGGACGGTCCCCGGCGGCTCGTTGGAGCACGCGCTACCTGTTCCACCTGCCCAAGCCTGATTCAACGCATCGTATGGCTCATTCTGGCACGCCTGAGAGAGAATCCATTGTCCATGGGCCACACCTGCTCGACCGATCCAATCCAATTCCGAGCTGAACGAAGCGCGACGGGCCAGGGTGGTTTCCACCCTCATCGTGTAAGCGAACCCTCCTGCAAGGATTCCGAGAACGACGATGACAATCAGCACGACAATCAGCGCGATGCCCGAGTGGTGGCGTCGGAGGTGTAGCTTCATGGAAAACCTCTCTTTCCACCCAACCCCGGATTTATCCCCGGTGGAATTCCGCCGGGAGGAATCGCGCCCGGAGGCAAGCTTCCGGGAGGCAAACCGCCTGGTGGCACGCCGCCCTGACCAGGTCCCGCGCCGATTCCACCCTGCAGATCTCCACCCACGCCCTCTGATGGCAGCGCCACAAGGCTATAGACCACGTCGGACGATTTGCTTGGGTCATTCGCGGATTTCCCCAAGCCAAGGGCGATTTGAACGATCTTTGGGAGCTGATTGGTGTATTTCCACTCGTCCAACCACTCGGCTTTCACGGGATCAAAGAACGACAATTGAAAATGCGTTACGTCTCTCGCCAACGTAATGGTGTAAGGCTGATACGAGCCATCGTTTAGCTCCTTGGGCAATTGGATGGGTGCCTGTGTCATCAGCAAATCACGCATGCCATCCCTGCCCGGCGCGGTTTCAAACGTGACTCGCCGTACCTTCTGCTGAAGCTGCTTGTACTGCTCACTACCCAGAAACCCATCCGGCAGCCGCGCCACCAAGCTAACGGTGGCCATGTCGCCACTGGTATCCGCGTAAAAATAGTAATACTTCATGTTTGCGATGAAGTATTCCGTGCTGTTAAAGGCATCTTCCAGCGCACGCAGGGCGATACGCGAACGCTGAACCTCCGCCGCCGCCTTCTGACCGGCTCGCGAGCCCTTGAGAATCGCGATCCAGATCGAGTAAATCGCCGTCAAAATCAGCGCAAAAATGCCGATCGACAACATCAGCTCAAGGATGGTGAACCCCACTCTCGAAGACCAAACCCTCGACTTGGCGACTCCACGCCGAGACCGAAACCGGGCTGATAGATTCACAATCATCATGGAGCTTTCAAGCCGGAGGCTGGCTTGGAATTGGGAGAAAAGAACTGCGTCGAAACCACCGCTGGACCCCGGCCGGACTTGCGATCTCCATAGCTGACGACGCCAACATCGAAGAGGTGGTCGTTGGTTTCCATATAACGCCTCGCCACCAGTTCCCAGCGATATCCCGGATACATGCCCGGTGCGATATCCTCGTAGTTTCCGGAAAGGGTCATCTCCTCCCATGCCTTGTTCGTGGAAAACATCGCCAGGATGATTCCAGGGTCTGGCTCCCGGTGCTGGATGGCACGAACACCCACCAAGGCACGGGTCACCATCTCCAGAATCGCAAAGGCCACCATGAAGAAAATCGCGGATGCCACCATTACTTCCAACAGGGAAAACGCCCGCACGGCAACAGAGCGAGCGCCCGCAATTGTTGAGTTTTGCCCTGTTTTCATGAAATTCAGTGCAGGGTGAACTTTGCAGGATCCGTTTCGATGTCAGCCAGGCTGGTGGTGATCTCCAGCCACACCTGCCGACGCTCGCCGCTTTCCGGATGGCGTAGAATCACGTTGAACTCATCGCAGGTTCCGTCGGCGTAGAACCGCACCTCCGCCATTTCCAATTCAGAGGCGTCCACCCCGTTCGCCAGAATCGCCTCAATGCCGACATCCTCGGGAAGCTTCGCGGGATACTTGAGTTTCATCTCCACGCGCCCGCCACCACCCGGCCCACCCCCACCGGACGACGCCTCCGGAGCCCGCCATTCATTGCCCTCCACATCCGGAGAACTCGCACGGCCTCGTCCCGATGAAGCGCCGGCGCGCACGTCAATCGATCCGTCGCTGCTGATGGTCATGACCGCCGTCGATTGCTTGAGGATCGCCAAGGCCCGCGCGTCGCTGCACGCCTCCTGGACCATCTTCATCGCGCCGTTAATCCCCTTGTTGCCCAAGATCGCGGTGTTCATGAAGGGAATGCTGATCGAGAACACGATCCCCATGATGGCGACGACAACGAGGATCTCGAGGAGAGTGAAAGCCAGCGAGCCCTCAGCCCGCCGTTCGCCGCTTCCAGCCAACCGCCACTGAGCGCCAAGTCCTGACGACTTACCACTGACGTTCATATCATCGATTCAAACTGCCTGTGATGGCGAACATTGCCGACAGGATGCTGAAGAGCAGGCCGCCGACACCAATCGCCATGAGGATGATCATCGCCGGCTCGATCAGATTCGTAAGCACGCGCAATTGGACGTTCAACTCGCTCTCATAGGTCTCAGCGATGTTTTGCAACGCGCCGGGCACGTCGCCCGTCTCCTCGCCGATCTTCAGCAAGTCGATCATCAGTTGCGGGAAAAGCTTCGACTGCGCCAGCGGCTGGGCGATGGTTTTTCCGTCCGTCACTTGCTCGCGCGTCCGTGCGATGGCTTCCTTCAGCACCGTGTTCGGCACAATGGCTTCGGTAATCTTCAACGCGGTGAGCACCGGAACGCCGTTGGTCAGCAGCGTGGAGAGCGTGCGCGCGAACTGGCCAAACAGATTCAGACGAACCACCTTGCCGAAGATGGGCGCGTTCATCGTGAACCGATCGATCTTGCGGCGCCCCTCCGGCGTCCCTTTGAAGCGCACCCAGAAAACCACCGCCACCGAGCCGACCATCCCCATGATCAACCAGTTCGTCGCACTGCCGAAGAACGTGCTGATGTTCATCAAAATCCGCGTCGCCAACGGCAACGGAACGCTCAAGCCCGTGAAGATCGACATGAACTTCGGCAGCATGAAGGTCATGAAGAAGATGATGATCACCACGCCGACACAGGCCACGACGCAGGGATAAATGAGCGCCGACATAAATCGCGACTGCACTTCCGCGAACCGCTCGAAATGCGACGCCAGCCGCCTCAGCACCTCCGTCAGCGCGCCCGATTGCTCGCCCGCCTGGACCATGTTGCGATAGATGTCCGAGAAGACTACGGGCTGCTTGCCCATCGCATCGGACAGGCTGCGGCCCTCCATCACTTCCTGCCGGAGCTGCTTGCTCACGTCCGACGGAATGCCCTTGGATTCGAGATGCGACATGCTCTGCAACGCGACGGTCAACGGCATGCCGCACTTGAGCAGGTTGGCGAGCTGCGTGGTGTAGGTGGCAAGTTCCTGAAGCTTGGGCCGGCGCTGGCGACGTTTGCCGAAGATCGCGGGAAGCTGAACGGCAGCCGGCTTTGCAGCGGCATCCTTGGCCTTGGTCTTCTCCGCCTTCTCCGCAGCGGCCACGCTGACCTTCGAGGCATCCACCATCACGGGGAAAAGGCCGAGCCGTTCAATTTGCACCAGCGCCGCCGCGCGGTCCGCCACATCGACAACACCCTGCACCATCTCCCCGGTCCGTCGTTTCGCTTTGTAGGCAAACTGTGGCATAAACTAAAATTACTGGACTGCATTAAACCCGCCGCAGACAAAAAGTTGCAAGCCGACAGATATCATGACCCCAGCGGCGTGGCGTCCAGGCAATCCGCCATAGAGTCGGCGGATGGTGGGACAAGTTAACCCTCAATCTTTTTCATGGTGGGAAGCGACGGGGCGCCTGAGGTCGTAGATGCCAGGCATTGCCACTGGAACGCTCGCCAGAACAATCGCTCATCGGCAGAACACTATTCTGCCGCGTCCCGGCCGCCCACAGTTTCGTATCCGAACAAAAAGATGAGGAAAACACCTTAAGCCAGAGGTTCTCCATCCGATAAAAACTGCGGGCATGCAGAGAAGGCAGCCGGTTTTCTCGGGCAGGACTTTGGGCCTGCAAGTTGAAGGCACAATCGGATCGATATTCTTCCGTCGGCGGAAGGGACGTCGATCGGGTTGTGCCTTTTGCATTCCTTGGGGCCGGGATTTGCATCGAAGCACCAGAATTCAATCGAGTTGAACGTAGAATTATTTATGAGCAAACGCAGTTCAAAGGCGAAAACCAGACAAGTCACCTTGGGAAAGAAGCTGATGGGCGGCTTCCTTTCCATCGCCTTCATCACCATGGTCGTTGCGCTCCTCGGGCTGTACGGGCTTCGTCAGGTCACGAATCATATTTCCACTGCCGAACGCACCCAGAAGCCCTCCCCGATTCCGATGGCGGGAGACTTCAAGGATTTCTAAGGCCAAACCCGCAACAGACCCAAACCATGAACAAGATTCTTTTGATCGATGATGACGCAGGGATGCGCCATGTGTTGCAACGCGCCCTACAATCGGGCGGGTTTGAAGTGGAAGTCGCGTCGGATGGCCGCGAGGGAATGAAATCGTTCGGGACGAATCCTGCGGACCTGGTTGTGACCGACCTCGTCATGCCGAATCAGGAAGGGATCGAAACCATCGTGGCACTGCGAAAACAGAATCCTCAGCTACCGATCATCGCTATCTCAGGCGTTACACGCATCAAGGCGGGGGATTCCCTAAAGCTCGCCTCCAAGCTGGGAGTCAACGCCACTTTGGAGAAACCATTCCCCCTCTCAAAGCTCGTCGAAGCGGCAAGAAAGCTCCTCCCCTGACACACCGGTCGGCTGCCGTAACCTGTCAACTCACCGGGACCGAGCGAGGCGCGCGGAAGATGATCTCGTTCGTGCTGCCCCGTCGATAGCCCTGCAAATCAAGAGTCACATGGGCATAGCCGATCTTTTTCAACGCCGCCGCCACTCGCCCAGCGACATCATCTGCCAGGAGTTTCGCCATCTCAGTCGGACCCACCTCGATGCGGGCCAGCGCAAGGAGCTTCAACTCGTGATGCCTAACTCGCACGTCGTAGAAACCTAGATCGCGCAGCACGACTTCCGCCTCCTCGATCATGCGCAGCTTCTCCGGAGTCACCGCCTCGCCGTAAGGGATGCGCGAGCTCAAGCACGCCATCTGCGGCTTGTCCGCCGTCGGCAGGCCAAGCTGCGCGGACAGCTCGCGAATCTCCGCCTTCGTCATGCCCACTTCCTTCAACGGCGCACGCACTTGAAATTCCTTTGCCGCCTGCGCGCCCGGCCGGAAATCACCCACGTCGCTTGCGTTCTCGCCGTAAGCGATCACCGCGAAACCCTCCGCCTTCGCCAGCGGCTCCAGCTCCGTGAACAGCTCGTGCTTGCAGAAGTAACAACGGTTCGTGGGGTTCGCGAGATACTCCGTGTTGTTAAATTCATCCGTCTTCACCACGCGCACGGGAATTTGAAACTTCTCCGCAATCTCCAGCGCCTCGGCGAGCTCACGACGCGGCAGGCTCGCGGAATCCGCAATGACCGCGAGGGATTTGTCGCCCAGCACATCGCGGGCGACGCGCGCGAGGAACACCGAATCCACGCCGCCCGAGTAAGCGACGACGCACGAACCAAACGAACGAATCAGCTCGCGCAGTTGTTCCAGTTTGCTGTCAGACACGACGAAACCCTGCCACCCGACCATGGGCTTGTCGAGATGGGTTCATGACCGTGGAAGCGCGATTAAATACCAGGAAGTTTTTCTGACTCCCACTCTTACTCCTAATCTTAATCTCCCAGATCTTGGGGTAGGTCCGCAGGAGTAGGAGTAGGAGTGAGAGTGGGAACCGCCGGCCGAGACATCACTGAAACCTCACCGAAACATCGATCGGCCCACCGGCCAATCCATCGTATTTCACCGTCACACTCTTGCCTCGCGGCGCGGGCATGGCCTTGATCGAACCAAGGCTGATGAGATCGCCCGCGCGCAGCTTGATGCCGGATTCATGCAGCTCTTCCATCAGCCACAAGACGGCGTTCAGCGGATGATCCAGGATCACGCCACCGCGCTCGCGGCCCAGCACCGCCCCCTTGTCGTCGGTGATCGTCACCGTCATCTCCGCCAGCGACTTCACGAAATCCGCCGTGCCGAGCACCGGCACACGACGGCCCACCACGCCAAGGCGCGCGCCGACGTTGCCCGCCGTCAGTGAAGCTCCGGTGGGCGGCGGATTCGTGGCGAGAAAGGCGTCCGGCAACTCGATGAACGCCACGACTTCCTTGAGGTGATCCGCGACTTCGAGGATCGACTGCGCGTCGTTGATGTCCTTGTCCTTCACCACCACGATCAAATCCGCTTCGAGCAGCAGTCGGACGCCAACGTTCGTCGGGATGACCGCTTCGTTCGTTAGCAGCATCTTCTCCAGCAAGACCCCGCGCACCGGCGCTTCCACGCCGAAACGTTGCTGCATCTCGCGCGACACCAGGCCGACCTTGTAGCCGACCTGCTTGCCGAGCGTGGGCTGAAGTTTCCTCACGAAGGCCTGCTGCACCGCCAACCCCTCGCGCATCGTGAGGCCCTTGCCGAAGCCACGCGCCTCGCGCACCGCGAGGTAATTCTCCGCAAAGGCGTCGATGGCTTTGGCCGACGGCATGGCGGCAAAGCCGGTCGTCACGGAGGCGATACAACCCACGGTGACCGCAACGAGCAGGGCGAAGTTCATTGGTAGAATCATAACGATGGTCCGCATCCGCCGGACGCCGACGAACGGAACGCCTTGCTACCGGAAGCGCGCGGCCGAAGCGAATGAAATTCACGAAGCGAGATTCCTGTTGCCTTCGATGGGGTGCCTTGGGCATTTATTGACATGGCTATTTCGCGAGAGATTTCTGACATCGACAACCGCTTCTACAAGGCTGCGGACCCCTTCTTCGCCGCGCATCCCGATCAGGCGCTGACCTACGACGACGTCACACTGGCGACGCTCTATTCCGACATTCTCCCGCGCGACACGCAGCTCGACACCACGCTGGCCGAAGGGCTGGACCTGAACATCCCCGTCATTTCGGCGGACATGGACACCGTGACGGAATCGCGCATGGCCATCGCCATGGCGCTCAACGGCGCGCTCGGGCTCATCCACTACAACATGGAGGAGAAGCAACAGCTCTCAGAAGTCAGCCGCGTGAAGAACCACGTCCACGGCCTGATTCAAGAGCCGATCAAGGTTTCGCCCGACCAGCTCATCGGCGACGTGTTGAAGATGGTGGAGGAGCGGAAGTTCGAGTTCCGCACGTTCCCCGTCGTGGACGATTCCGGCAAGCTGCTCGGCCTCCTGCCCGGCCACGTCGTGAAACAGCGCTACGCCAAACGCAAGGTCGTGGAGTCGCTCACACCGCGCGACCAGATTCAAACCATCCGCAAGAAAGAGATCGCCAAAGATCCCATCGCGCGCGCCGACAAGTTTTTCACGGACCATCCTGGCATCCACAAGCTCCTCGTCGTGGATGATGACGACAAGCTGCACGGCCTCTTCACGATGAGCGACGTCGAGCGCATCACGCAGGAGAAGAAGGCTCAGTTCAAGCCGGCGCGCGATTCCAAGTTCCGCCTCGTCTGCGGCGCGGCAGTCTCCGCCACGCGCAACATGTTCGGCGAACTCGACCGCGATCGCATCGTCGCGCACGTCGGCGCGCTCGTGGAACGCGGCGTGGACGTGGTCGCCGTTTCCACCGCGCACGGCTTCAGCAAAGGCGTGGGCGAAACGGTGGCGATGATTCGCGACGCGTTCCCGAAACTGCCGATCATCGCTGGCAACGTGACCAGCGCAGCGGGTGTGGAGTTCCTCGCGGAGGCGGGCGCGAACGCCATCAAGGTCGGCCAGGGACCAGGCTCGATTTGCACGACGCGCGTCGTCGCGGGCGTGGGCATTCCGCAGCTCACGGCGCTTTACGTCACGGCGCAGGCGGCGGCGAGCAAGCGCGTGAGCATCATCGCGGACGGCGGCATCACGAAGTCCGGTGACATCGTGAAGGCGCTGACCTTGTCGCAGGCGGTGATTTGCGGCGGCATGTTCGCCGGCTGCCCGGAAGCGCCCGGTCAGATCATGGAAATCAACGGCAAGCGCTACAAACAATACCGCGGCATGGGTAGCCTCGCCGCGATGAAGGCCGGGTCCGCCGCGCGCTACGGTCATTCCACCACCACGCCCGCGAAGGTCGCACCCGAAGGCGTCGAGGCGTTGAAGGAAGCGACCGGTTCCGTGGACGTGATCCTGACGCAGCTCATCGGCGGCATTCAGTCCGGCATGGGTTATCTCGGCGCGGTGAACCTCGCGCAGCTCCGCGAGAAGGCGCGCTTCATCCGCGTGAGCCCGGCCGGCATCCGCGAAGCCGGCACGCACGACATCGTGGAAGTGAAGACGGGACGGGTGGAGAACGGGCAGTGAGTCATGAAACGGCTCATCATAAGATTGCTGACCTTCGGCGCGCTGATGGGCGGGCTCTATGTCTGCGGCGGATTTGAGCCACCTTCAACCAACCCGAACGACTTCAGGGCAAGCCGTCGAAGAGCAGCCGCTTGGCTTCCTTCCGTCGCCTTGTATATCGCTGGTGCCGCCGTGGCCGTTTGGGGCGATAAAAAGATCGGCACCCGTTACCCAACTTCATCGCGCTTCACTTATATCGTGGCTGGCACTGTCGCGATGGCAGCGGGTCTTGTGTGGAACCAGACGGTGAAAAGCACAGCCAAGATGC
>CAMCCU010000167.1 GCA_945872975.1 Pedosphaera parvula Ellin514 | reverse complement strand
TATCTCGTTCTGTTTTTTGGGATTGAACGCTCGCGCCTGACCAAGGGCCCGTGGGCGGTGGAGTTCCAAACCAGCACGAACGGCGACGCGACGCTCGTGGTGTCGCAGCCGCATCTGAAGATCAGCAACGCGCGAATCATCGTGCATGGCGAATCGGTGACGAATGCTCCAGGCCGCGTGGTGTTCGATCACGTCAAGCTGCCGGTGCCGTTCGGTAGTGTGATATTTGAAGACCTAACCTTCCTGCCCGGCGTCGTGACGTTTAATCTGCTCGGGCATGAGGTGGAGCTGATGCCGCGAGCGCTGGTGGTGAACAAGAAGCTGGTCCCGTGGCAGCCCGGCATGACGGTGGAATTGTGGCCGACGAACAAGCCCGCCGAGCCGCCGCATCCGCCGAAGAGTCGTTGAGGCGGGTCACGCTTTCGCGGCTAGTCTCATTTGTAGATCAAGTAACGCGCGCGGCGTTTCTTGAACTGGTCGAGGTCGGATTTCCAAGACGACTTGATGTAGCTGAGCGCAGCTCCGGCCTTGATGGCTTCGTGCGTGGCCGGGTGGCGAAGGAGCGATTTTGTTTTATCCAGCGCGTAATCCTTCGGGTAAAGCCGTTGCGCCGTGAGCGCGATCAGAATTCCAACTTCCACCGACTGCAATGTGTCGCGGTCGGTGATGACGATGGCTGCGCCGCCGCATTCCTGATCCTTGAACGTGCTGTAAGTGGGCGTGAACCGGATCGGCACAAAGCGCACTCCGGGCAGCTTCGCCTTGTTCAACTCAGCCGCGAACACCAGGTCATCAATGTATGGTGCGCCCACGATTTCAAACGGTGTGTCGGTGCCGCGCCCGACGGAGAGCGCGGATTCGTGCAGGCCCACGCCGGGATACAATGTCGCGGCGTTCAAGCTGCGCATGTTCGGCGAGGGATGCCGCCAAGGCTGGCCGGTGGCGTCGAACCATTGGTCGCGCTTCCAGCCTTCGACGGGAATCACGGTGAGGTTCGCTTTCAAGTTGCGCTCGGCGTTCAGCATTTGCGCGAGTTCACCCACCGTCATGCCGTGGCGCAGCGGAAGGTCATGCCACGCGACGAATTGTGGGTCGCCGTGATAGATCGGGCCTTCGACGGCGATGCCGTTGATCGGGTTCACGCGGTCGAGCACATAGAATTTGATCCCGGCTTTCGCGGCGGCTTCCATCGAGAGGCCCATCGTCGCGACGTAAGTGTAGAAGCGGCAGCCGATGTCCTGGATGTCGAACACGAGCGCGTCGAGGTTCGTCAGCGCGGCGGGTTGCGGCGAACGGAGGCTGTTGATCAACGCATCGTAGTCCTTCTCGGACTGACCCTTCTTCTTCGCGGGCGACTTCGGGTAGAGGCTGAAGACGGGCAGGCCGGTCAGCTCATCGATGCTGTCGGAGATCGCATCGTCGAGCGCGCCGCGAATGCCGTGCTCCGGGCTGAAGAGCGCCTTGAGCTGCACGCCGGGCGCGTGAAAGAGAAGATCGATCGTGGGATTGCGCCAGCGATCCTGTCCGGTGTGATTGGTCACGAGACCGATGCGGAGTTTCTTGAGCGGCGCGAAGTTTTGTTTCACGAGCACGTCGATCCCGTTGAGCACGCCCGGCAACGGCGGGTGTGCGGCGAAGAGGTTGTTCGTCTTCGCGATGGCGTTGGTATCCATCGCGGCGGCGATGAAGTTGGCGCGGAAGGGCAGGGCGTTCTGCGCGCTGGCGAAGTCGTAGCCATCGACGGCTTTTGCCGCGAGCGTGCCGAGCGTGAGGTAGAGAGGGAGGACGTTGCCTTTGCCGTCGGGATGGACGCGGTTTGAGAGAAGAATCCAAAACGTCTTCGAGAACGGATCGATCCAGAGCGCGGTGCCGGTCCAGCCCGTGTGACCATACGAGCCGCGCGGGAAAACCGAACCACGCGGACGGCTGTAAGGCGAATCGATGTCCCACCCGAGCCCACGCCGGCTGAGGATCGTGTCGGGCGTGTGGACTGAGGTCATCAGCTTCACCGTCTCCGGCTTGAACACGCGCACGCCATCGAGTTCACCTTGGTTCAGCATCATGCGAGCGAAGCGTGCGAGATCGTTCGCCGTGGTGAACAACCCCGCGTGACCGGTTACTCCACCCATGCGACGTGACGTCGGATCGTGAACGATGCCGCGCAACATGCCGTTGGTCGTTTGTTCCGTGGGCGCGATGCGGGCGAGCTGGTTGGCGGGTGGAAGATAGCCCGTGTCGCGCATCCGCAATGGCGCGTAGAGCTCGGCTGCGACGAAATCGTTCAGCTTGCGCTTGGTGACGCGCTGCACGATCTCGCCGAGCAGAATGTAGTTGATGTCGCTGTAACGAACGACGGTGCCGGGCGCGTTGGTCGCCTTCTCCATGCAGGCCAGTGCGATGCCAGCCTCGTAGCCGCTCCACGGCGGAGCAGCCGGCAGGCCGGGGCGCAATCCAGACGTGTGCGTGAGCAGATGCCGGACGGTAATGCTGGCGGTGCCTTCGCCTTGGAACTCCGGAATATGCGTGCGCACGGTGTCGGTCAGCTTCACTTGTCCGCGCTCGATGAGCAGCAGCATCGCAGGCGTGGTGGCGATGACTTTGGTGAGCGAGGCGGCGTCGAAGATCGTGTCCTCGTCCATCGGTTCTACTGCTGGGACGAGCGACCGTTTGCCGAAGGCTTTGTGGTAAATGAGGCCCTGGCGTTCGAGCCACAGGACAGCGCCGGGAATGTTATTCTCTCCGATGGCGTTGGTGATCGCAGCGTCCATCTCGGCCAGGCGCGCGGCTTTGAAGGCGGGCGCGGCGGGGAGGTGGCTCGCGATGACGAAGAGCAGCGCGACGGAAAGGGAGACTCGTGTTCGAAAAGAAGAGTTCATGAAGATGAAAGCGGTTACCTGCGGATGATTCGAACGCGATGCGCTTCGCTGTCGCCGACCAGCACGCTGCCGTCTGCATCGACGAACACGCCGTGAGGCCGGGCCATCTTGCAACGCATGGGATCGCCATCAGGTCCGTCGCCGACCAAGCCGGTGCCCGCGATGAGTTCGAGCGTAGCGCGCTTCACGTCGATCATGCGGATGCTGTGGCTCTCGGTGTCGGCGAGATACACATTCCCGTTCGGCCCGATGCTCAAGCCCTTGGGGCCGGAGAGCGTGGCGACTTTCGCGGGGCCGCCGTTGCCGGTGAAGCCTTTCTTCCCGGTGCCCGCGATGTGATGAATCGTGCCTGCGGTCAGGTCGAGTTTGAACACTGCGTTGCCTTCACGGAGCGCGAGCCAGAGGTTGCCGTTGCGATCGAAGTCAATCGCGCGCGGACCGTGCAGCGGCGCTTCGGCGAACTTCGCGCCATCGGGCGTGGGCAGCTTCGCGCCCGTGCCGGCGAAGGTGCTGATGGCTCCCGTGCGCGCATCGATGCGGCGGAGGCGGTGGTTCCCGATGTCGCAGATGAAGACGTTCCCTTGCGCGTCGAGCTGGATGCTGTGCGGTTGGTTGAAGCGCGCCTTCGATGCAGGTCCTCCATCGCCTGAGAAACCCGGCTGGCCGTCGCCAGCGATGGTCGAGATGACGCCGGTCTTCGCGTTCACGCGGCGGATGAGATGGTTCTTCATCTCCACGAAGAGCATGTTGCCGGAGGCGTCGAAGCGGATTTCGTAAGGCTCGTTGAGGAGCGCATTCGTCGCTGCGCCGCCATCGCCGGCGTAACCGCGTTTGCCGGTGCCGGCCACGGTGGAGATGGTTCCGTCCGCAGCGATGCGGCGGATGACGTGGTTATCGACTTCGCAAAGGTAGAGCGCGCGATCGGGGCCGCGGACGATGCCGTAAGGGTTGCCCAGTTGCGCACGAACCGCCGCGCCGGGGTCGCCAGAATATCCTGACGCGCCGGTGCCCGCGAGTGTGGCAATGCTGGCAGGTGCGGCGGGCGCATTAACGATTTCGCCCACGGAGAGCACCAGGACGAGAACGACCCATCGAATGCCCACGGAGTTCATTGGTTAATGACGAAGGAAAACGAGGATGGTCGCGCCGAGAATGATCCGATACCAGCCGAAGAGGACGAAGGTGTGGCTCTGCACGAACCGCAGGAGCCATCGCACCACGATGAACGCGGTGATCGCTGCCACGGCGGTGCCGAGGATGATTTGTCCCCAAGGCTCGTGCGCGACATCGGGCTTCCTCAACGCGGAGAGAATCGAGTAACCACCCGCCGCCAGCAGGGTAGGCACGCCGACGAGGAAGGAGAATTCCGTGGCCGCCGGCCGGCTCATTCCGAACAGCAACGCCACGATGATGGATGCGCCGGAGCGCGAGGTTCCGGGGAAGCCTGCCGCCACGAGTTGAGCCAGACCCACCGCCACCGCCACCGGCCAGGTGATGATGGACGCGCCGGTCGCACCCTTGGTTTTGCGTTCGACGGCGAGGATGACGAATCCGCCGATGAGCGTGGCCCACGCGACAGGTGCGGCGGTCTCCGGGAGTTTGAGCCCGAGCTTCTTCATGGCGAATCCGCCGATTCCCGTGATGACAAAGGCGAGGGCGATCTTGCGGGTGAAGTCTTGCACGGCGGGCGAGCTCCAGTGCGTCGCCATCTCCTTCAGTCGCGCCCAAAACACGACGCCGACGGCGAGGACGGCGCCCGTCTGAATCACAACATTGAAGAGCTCGGTGGGTTGAGTGGCGAGGCGCAGCCAATGTTCGACCAGCAGTAGATGGCCGGTTGAAGAGACTGGAAGAAATTCGGTGACGCCTTCAACGATGCCCAGGATGATGATTTCCCAAAAATTCACAGGCATTCTTAGAGGCGAAATAGCTGTGTCTGACAAGCAGCAATCCAGAAGGACCACGAGCGAACACCATGGGACACGAATCAGATGCTGGACTTGGAGTTCATTCCTCAGAACTCGGCGGCAGGATACTGCTGTTAACGGCCAGGTCGGCTGGTTCAAAGGGAATCAACTACATCGCTCCGGCGTAACCCGGCCTCCAGAGCGCGAGGGCGGAAGTGGCTCAGGCGAGGCCGCGCTTGCGGCGCAGGCCCCACTCGGCGACGAAGCAGGCGAGGGCGAAGAGGAACACGCCCGCCTGATGCCAGAGCGGCGAGGTCCAGCTCTCAGTGATGGGCGCTTTGCGGTTGGGCAAGGTCTTCGCGAAGGCTTCGAGCTTGTTCGCGGAAACCACTTCGCCACCGGTCGCCTTCGCGATGGTTTCGAGCAGCGCGCGGTTCGGCTTGAGCGAACGGAACTCGTCCGCCGCCGGGTCCGAGGTCCAGCCCGTTTCCGCGCGGCCCGCCTCCATGCCGTTCTGATCCACGACGACCGCCTCGGCATGATAGCCGCCAGTGTCGCGCGGGACGTAAGTGGCTTCGTAAACGCCGGCCTGGGTCGGCGCGGCTTCGGCAGTCAGGCGGATGACATTCGTCGCGCCGGCGGCTCCGACGGCACGGACGTTCAGCGTGACGGTGGCGTTGTCGAGCGGCTGGAATTTCTTGTCGCGCACGCGGACTTGCAGGCGGATGGCCTGGTTCGGATCGCCGGGCTTCGTCTCGGCGATGAGCTCGGCGCGCTGCGGCACGTCGGTGACCAGCCAGCGCATGAGCTGGCGCCAGCCTTTGTCCATGTCCTTGCGGTTCGCCTCGTCCTTGAAGCCCCAGTGCCAGATGTCGCCGAGCATCATTGCGCCGACGCGTCCGTTGCCGAAGCGTTGCACGGCGAGCGCGGGCTGCGGGTCCTTGCCGTCGGTCACGGTGGCGATGACGCTCGCGCCGGGCTTGAGGCCGCGCACCTTGTTCAACACGCCGAAGGGCGCGACTTCTTCGAGCCGGCTTTTCTCGTCGGATTCGGTGGCGCGCAAGCGTGCCCAAGGCTGGAGCCAGCCTTCACGGGTCAAGTTCAGGCGCAGGTTGCCGGGAGCCGCTTCGTCGGTGGACTTGGGCTGATCGAGGTAGACGGGCAGCATGTCGCCGACGGGTGTGCGGTTGTATTTTCCTTCCTGAAACGATTCCGCGCCGCCGAGCATGAGGAAGCCGCCGCCGCGTTCGGACACGAATTTCTGAAGAAGCATCAACTGGTCGGCGGTAAAAAACTCAGATTCGAGATCGTCGAGGATGATGGCGTGGTAGCCGTAGAGATCTTCGGGAAGTTTGGGGAAGCCGCCGCTGAGCTCGTTTTGGTCCTTGGTGTTCAGGCGGATCAACACCGGCTGATCGTAGCGTTCGGTCTCTTCCTTGGACTGATTGCCGAAACCACGGAAGAGCGGGTTGCTGGATTCGCCGGCGCGTCCGCGAAACTCAAACTTCGGCTCGCGTCGCGCGATGCGCAGCAAGGCGACGAGCTGGACCTGATCGTCTTCCAGCACGGCGCGCTGGAGGAATTTGTATTCCCAATTCGGACGGCCCGAGACGTAGAGGATGCGGTAAGGCCCGCGTCCGCGATCGACCACGACGACGCGGCTGTTGTTCGCGAGCGTGGCTTCGGTGGAGGCGGCGATGTTGGTCGGGTTCTCGGCCGCTTCCTTGGTCGAGACTTGGAGGCGGTAGAAGGAAAGCCCGCTCTGGTCCGGCTTGAACTGGAAACGAAAGTTCACCGGACTGCCGTCGCTCGGCACGCGCTGGCGCTGCTCGGCCACGGTCTTGTCGGCGGGAATTACTGCGGGCGCTGGTGTCGCCGCTGCGGTGGCCACGGCGTTCGTCTTCGCGGCGGCGCGGGCGCGGCGGGTGTTGTTCGTCGCGACCGGTGCGGGTGGCGTGGCGGTGACGTTCGTGGGACTGGAGAGATGGCCGACCTTGATGAGCTGGGCGATGACTGTTTCACCTGGATAGCCCGTCGCGCCGACTTCGGCCTGCATGGTCACGGGCGCGTCTTCAAACGCCGTCTGACTCACGGCGACGCGTTGCAAGGAGACGTCCTGCACGGCGTCATCGGTGCCCATCACGACGGGATAAATCGGCGGAAGTCCGGAGAGGTCGGGCAGTCCGTCGCCAAGGTCCGTGGCGTTGCCATCCGTGAAGAGCAGGACGCCCGCGAGTGGCTGGCCTTTGTAGCGGTCGGCGAGATTGCGCAGGGAGGAAACCATCGACGAGACGCGTCCATCGAAGGCGAGCTCCGAGAAGTCGCGCGTGGATTGGAGTCGGGCGTCGAAGAGATAGCGGCGGAGCTGGAAGTTCTCATCGAGCGCGGGCTGCCAGAGCTGTTTGTCGCCGGTGAGCACGGCCTGGAGAACTTCACCGCGCGAACGGCTCGCGCCGCGATCCTTGATCTTCATGCCCTGGCTGTTGTCGGCGAGCACGGCGAAGTAATTCGCGCCGGGCCGGGCGCGTTCCCGGCTCCAGAGCGGCTCCAGCAGGCAGAGCGCGAGGGCGAGGACGCCGATGAGCTTGAGGAAAAGACAGAGGGCGCGAAAGCCGCCGCTGCCGGGCGCTTTCCGATAGGACCACGCCAGCAACAGGAGGACGACGGCGGTGAAGATGGCTCCCGGGATTAGCCAGTCCTTCGCCGAGATGAGTACCGCTGCCAGGAACATTGCGGCGAAGCCTGCCATCGGGAGTTGGGGATGGCGAACGCTTTTTCAGCGGGAGCGCGATTCTTTACAGAGGCTGGACGTTTACAAATCTCACTCGATGGTGATGGCGAGCAGGAACGGGCCGCAGGCGGTCTTGGCGGAGATGAAGTCGATGCTCTGGATGGGAACGTCCCAGCGCGGGTTTTCCCAGGAGGAACGATAGACGCGGATGGAGTTGTTCTGCTTCTGGCTGGCGACGTTGGCGCCGACCCACGCGACTTGGAGTTTGGTGTTGGCGGCATCGGGCTCCTGCCACCAATCGAAGACGTCGTGGCCGAAAGTGATGGGAATGTATTCCTCCGTGCCGTTGACGTAGCGGACGACGTATTCGCCGATGACCGTGCCGGGCTTCACGCTCCAATCGGTGCCGTGCAGGAAGTGGAGGCGGCGTCCGCGGCGATTGACGGGAATGCCACTGACTTGATCCGGGAACTTCCCTTTGCGCGCAGCGAGGATCGAGCTTTGGACCTGGATGACGCCGCGCACGTCGAAGTCGATTCCAGCCCACGTGTTCGTGCCGAGCGGGATGGGTAATGAATGTTCCGCCGTGGCTCCCAGAGCGAAGCCAGGAATCCAGCCGGCGTGTGCGTTGCCGTTGTAATAGCTCGAAAGGTCGATGAGCTCCGGTCGCGTGGCGCTGTCGCGGGTAGGGAGTCGAAGTTGAGGAATGGAATTCGTGGCGCGCGCAGCGTGAACTTGCACGAGCGGCTGGAGCATGACTGGCGCGGGCGGCGCGGGCTTGGTGGGCGAATGCTTTCCGGTCCAATCGAGATTCATCGCGGACAGGCCTTCTCGGAGAAGCGCCAGATCCCAGACCTTGATGCCCAGCTTCTCCGTCGAAACGGCGAGCTTCGATCCGTCCGGGCTGAACGCAACGCTCGTGGTGTAGAGCGGAATGGGCAGAACCGCGACGGTCTCCCACGAATCCTGATCCACAAGGCTCAATTCGCGATCCGCCGTGCGCAGGGCGACGAGGCGATTGCTGCGGCAGAAGGAAATCGTTTCGCGCCGGATGGAGCTGGCGTCGCGTGGGATGAGCGGACCTTTTTCCCACGTCCCAACGTGGCGGAACTGGTAGCCATCGGACGCCAGGCTGACCAGCCAGCGGCCATCGGCAGAGAAGCGTGCATGGTCGCTGCTGATGCACGCCAGATTGGTAATGACCTCGGCCTGCGGCGTGAAAAGCTCCAGGCGGTTAGGTTGCTGCGCGACGGCCAGCCAGCGGTTGTCGGGACTGAAGATGGCCATCGCTGATTTGCCGGGGATGGACTTGGCCAGTCTCCAGCCGTTGGTTTCGCGCGCAAAGATCCGGGTGCGGCTGTCCGTCGAAAGGCTCGCCAGCGTCGCGTCCTCAGAAAGAGCGACGAGGCCGAAGTGATGGGCGGCGATCGAAGCGAGCTCGCGGGCGGGGCCGATGCGCAGTGTGTTGTTCAAGCGATCCACTTCGAACGGCCATTCGGCGGCCATTCCTGCGCCACCCGCCAGGAGGCTGCGTCCATCAGGCAGGAAGACGGCGGACCCGCTGTCCCACACCGGAAGCGTCGCGACGGGATGGAAGAACGGCCATTGCCAGAGATGCAATCCGCTCGCGCTGTTCGCGGCGATGAATTGTCCGTCGGGCGAAAAGGCGAACCGATATATGCCGGTGAAGTGTTCGAGCGAGGTCAGTTCTCGGCCCGGCAGGACTTCCTGAACGACGAGGCGGCTGTGATCCCATGTCGTGTAGCTCAAGCGTTGTGCGTCAGCGGCAACACGAATGCCATTGCCGCTGCCCCGCACCCGGACGAGCGCGCGCGCGGAATCCGGCGCCCAGAGCCGCGTGGTGTTGTCCCAGCAACTGGAGATGATCATGGTGCCGGTGGGATCGAACTTCACGTCGATGGGTTCAGCCTCATGCTCCTCGTAGCTTCTCAATTGCTGGCCGGTGACGGTGTCCCACAGCCGCATCCGCAAATCGAAACACGTCGTGGCGAGGCGGCGTCCATCGGGATGCCACGCCAGCGCGCTGACGGGTCCGGGATGGCTGAGGCGCAGCAGGCGTTCGCCAGTCTCGGTGCGGAAGACGACGCAGTCGTTGGATTGAACAGAGGCGAATTTCAGTCCGCTGGTGTTGAACCGGATGCCTGCTCTCGGAAAATCACTACGCAACACCCGCGACTCTGCGCCGTTCGTCGGGTTGAGAAAATGAATCGAGCCGTCGCCGCATTGCACAGCGAGTTCGCTGCCGTCCGGGAGGCCGGTTCCTGCGAACGCGCCCATCGGTAGACGAATGCGAGTGGGTTGAATGTTCGTTGGCAGATCAGCCCACTGGAGCAAAGGAGCGTTGGTGGACGGGGCGGGAAAAAGTTCCAGCTTCCACGCGATGAAACGGAGGTTGAGATACGACGCGCCAATCGTTTGATCGTCCTCAGAAAACCCGAGCCGGAAAACCGCGACACCGGGGCTGGGCAGCAGATTCAGCAGGCGATTATCATCGACCGAGCGCACGTAGATCGCGCCGCTGGCGTCGTTGGTTGCGTAGCGCGTGAGGTTGCGATCGAGACCGGTTTGGATGCCGCGAGGCAGCGCGATCTCGCGCAGGGGCCGGACATCCGGCAGCGCAAGACACGCGATGGCTTCGTTGCGGAAGGTGAGGCTGTTGGT